>CALMIW010000559.1 GCA_937864275.1 uncultured Dehalococcoidia bacterium | reverse complement strand
AGTCCCGGCGCGCTCAAGGGGGGCAGGGGCTGGGCCCTCGTCGCCGGGGTTGCCGCCGCCCCCGCGATGTTCATCGTCGCCCCCCGCGAAGGGGGGGGCGACGAGCCGGACCAGGGCGGCGGCATCCAGAACCCGGACACCTCCACCCCCGACCCCTCCGTGCCCGCGACGGCCACCCCGCCGCCGGCCGTGACCCCGCTCCCCTCCGGCGAGACCGTCGCCGGCGTCCCTGTGGGCCTCACCTCCTATGGCCAGCCGGGCTCGCTGCCGGTGCCCCTCTCGGTCATCGTCGAGCGCGGCTGCTACGCCTGCGACGCGCCCGCCGACTCCTTCGACCGGGTCTCCCTCGATGGCGCCGGGAACCTGAAGGTCGAAGAGATCTTCAAAGCGCCGTCCGGCTACATCCACGCGAGCTACTGGGACGCGGCCGGACGCGAGCACTACATCTCGGTCTGCTCGCGCGGCTACTGCGGCGGCGTTGGACAGGTCTCGGCCGATGCGCAGACCACGCTCTACCGCTCGAGGGACGGCGGCATCACCTGGCAGGACGCCGGCACGGCCGAAGGCGCCGCCTCCGTCGCCAGCCTCACGCAGCAGGGCCCGCTGCTGAACCTCAGCACCTTCGCGAACGGGACCAGCGACTACCGCTTCCAGGTGCTCGGCCAGTCCCAGGTCGTCCGGCCGCCGGCCGGCACCGAACCGGTCCTCGCCCGCGGGCAGCTCATCGGCTGGCGAACGCCGGGCACGCGCGAAATCCTCAAGGTCGACGGCACCCCGCTGGTGACCCTGCCCGACGTCCCCGGGGCCGTCCGCCCGGTTCAGGTCGACGCCGTCCTCACCGATGGGACGATCCTCATCTCCTGGCTCGGCGCGAGCGGTGGAGCCCAACCTTCGACCTACGTCGGGGTGATGACGAACGGCGCGCTCGTCCGCGCGTTCAAGGGCGATGCCTCGCTCAGTATCGGCAGCCTTCTCACCCAGGGGGTCGGTTTCGGCAACGTCGCGGCGTCCCCCACCGACGTCGACCCCAGCAGTTCGGACAACCGGGACAAGTACCACCCTGCGTGGATCGATCTCCACACAGGCGAAATCAACCTGCTCGAGCTCTACGGCCCCGCTTTTGGCAGCGGCTACGACTCCCAGCGAAACGTCATCCGCCTTGTCGAACCCGGGCCGTACGTCCGTGTGGCCGGCGCCGGCGACTGCCTGAACGTGCGGGAAGCGCCGTCGACCACGGCCCCAGTCATTGCCTGCTTCGCCGACAACGTGCTCCTGCGGAACCTGAATGCCGAACAGCAGGCGGATGGCGTCACCTGGTGGAAGGTGCAGACCCCTTCCGGGCAGACGGGCTGGGCGAGCCGGGAGTTCCTCGAAGGAGCCCAGGCGCAGCAGTAGGGCAGGCCAACCCCCCACGGCGCGTTCGTGGGTAGAATCGCCGGAACCTACCTCTCGAGGGTCAGTCACGTGCCCACCATCCGCGAACTCTCCGAACGACTCTGGAACGGCGAAATCACCACCCAGGACTTCCACCCGGTCGGATGGGGAACACGTGCGGGGGAGGAAATCGCGGACGGCGTGCTCTTCTACAAGGGGATCGCCAGCGCCAACACCGTCGACACCGGCGACGGCCTCGTCATGCTCGATACCGGCGCCGTGAACGACACCCGCCAGCTGTACGACGAGGTGCGCAAGTGGCGGCCCGATGCGCCCCTTCGCGCCGCCGTCTTCTCCCACCACCACGTCGACCACATCTTCGGCGTCGGCCCGTTCGAAGCCGAAGCGCGGGAGAAGCGCTGGGCGCGGCCACTCGTCTACGGACACGAACACCTGGATTGGCACTTCAATCGCTACAAGCGCACGCTCGGCTGGAACACCGCCATCAACCGCCGCCAGTTCGCCATCGATGCGCCCCAGTTCAAGTGGCAGGAGGAGTACCGCTACCCCGACGTCACCTACCAGAGCCGGATGCGCTTCAACACCGGCAAGCTCACCTTCGAGTTGCGCCACACCCGCGGCGAAACCGACGACGCCACCTGGACGTGGGTGCCCGAGCGCAAGCTCCTCGCTCCGGGAGACCTCTTCATCTGGGCGGTCCCGAACGCCGGGAACCCCCAGAAGGTCCAGCGCTACTCCGGCGAATGGGCGGCGGGCCTGCGGGAAATGGCCGCCCTCGGGGCCGAAACCTTGCTCCCCGGCCACGGCCTGCCCATTTTCGGCGCCGGCCGCATCGCCGCCGCGCTCACCGATACCGCCGAACTGCTCGAATCGGTCGAGGGCCAGGTGGTCGCGCTCATGAACACCGGCACCACCCTGGACCGCGTGATCCACGAAGTCCAGGTCCCGCAGCACCTCCTCGAGAAGCCCTATCTGAAGCCCGTCTACGACGACCCCCAGTTCCTCATCCGGAATGTCTGGCGGCTCTACGGCGGCTGGTACGACGGTGAGCCCGACAACCTGTTGCCCGCGCCGCGCGCCGAACAGGCTCGCGAGTGGATCGCCCTCAGCGAGGGGCTCGATCCGGTGCTCGCGCGCGTCCAGGAACTGCGCGAAGCAGGCAACCTCCGCCTTGCCTGCCACCTCGTCGAATACGCGGTCATCGCCGAGCCCGCCTCGAAGGAGGCGCACGCCCTCCGCGCCGACGTGTACTCGGCCCGTTCGAAGCTCCAGGAGTCCTCGATGGCGCGCAACATCCTGAACCACGCCGCCCTCGCGAGCGCCCAGGGTAAACGCGACCTGGCTGGAGACTATTAAGGGTTTCCCCCTAACTTCGGCGTTGGCGCAGATTCAAACCGGGTGCCAAATGGTTGCAAATCTGCGCCAACCCCGGGCTCGAGGTGGCAGCTTCCGGCTGAAGCGGGCATGATCGGCCCTATGGCAGGGAAAGCGCCTCTCCTGCTGGCCTCGGTACTCTTCGCAGTCGGTGCCGTTGGCCTCGCGCTCACCTCCGCCGAACAGGCGAGTTGGGGGCCTTTCCGACCCCCGGTGACGCAGCCGGAACAGCGCGTGATCATCGTGAACGCCGGCGCCCCCTACGTAGAGGTTCCCGCCCTCCTCGAGTTGCTGATGCCGCCACCGACCGCGCTCGCCGCAGCCGAACCCGAAACGCCCGTCTACGCGGCCGTCTCGCAGTCCGCCCCCGAGGCCACCGCGACTCCGATCCCGCCGCTGAGAGTCTTCGGCATCTCGGCCGATGACGGCGGCGTTTCGGCCGCGGCTGCCACCCCCGCCACTCCCCCGCCGCTCCGCATCGTCAACGTCGCCAGCGACGACGGCACAGAGCCGGCAGCCGAGACCGAGACCGAGACCGAGACCGAGGCGGAAACCGAAACAGAAACGCCAACCCCGGAAGCCGAGCCAGCCGGGACGCCGGAGCCGGCAGACTAGCGGCGACGCCGGTTTCCCCACCGCCCAGCCCTGAATGGGCCCTAGGAACATGCCCCGGGCTGCCCCCCGCTGGTTCCATGTACCCGCCCCCGCCCAACCGCCAGGAAGACCCGGACGAGATCCTCGCCTTCATGCGCGAATACGCCTTCGCCACGCTCGTCACCGCAGGCGCCGGTGGGATGGTCGCCACGCACATTCCCCTCTCCGTGCGCCGCGACGGCGATTCGCTTCGCATCAGCGGGCACATCGCCAGGGCGAACCAGCAGGCGGCTCACCTTGCCGCCGGGACGGAGGCCATGGCCATCTTCACCGAGCCACACGCCTATATCTCGCCCGAACACTATGAGCCCGGAAGGTGGGTGCCCACCTGGAACTACATCGCCGTCCATGCCTATGGCGTGCCCCAGGTTCGCGAGTCCCGCGAGGCGAAGCTCGCCAACCTCGCGGAGACCGTCGCCGCGAACGACCCCGGATTCCAGGCGGCCCTCGATGCCTACCCGGCCGAATTCATCGACGCCAAGCTCAAGGGCATCGTCGCTTTCGACATGCCCGTCGCCCGCATCGATGCCCGCTGGAAACTCAGCCAGGACCGCAAGCCCGTCGAGCGGGAGCGCATCGAACGGGCCCTGCGCGATTCGGGCGACCCCGCCGCGAACGGGCTCGCCCGCTACATGGGCCAACAGGCCGGGGCCAGCGCCTGATGGCTGCGCGCCCCGCATGGGTCGCCAGCATCTCCGACGTGGATGGCGTGGTTTCGCGCGGCGAGCCGGTGCCCTACCAGCGGGTCTTCGAACACGGGTCGCTCGAGGCCGGCATCTACCTCCCCGGCGAGCGCGACAACCAGCGGCCGCACACCCGCGACGAGGCATACGTCGTCATCCGGGGCACCGGCATATTCCTCCACGGCGGCGAACGCGCGCCCTTCGGCCCGGGCGATTTCATCTTCGTCCCGGCACACATGGAGCACCGCTTCGAGGAGTACACCCCCGACCTCGCCGTCTGGGTGCTGTTCTACGGGCCCGAGGGAGGCGAAGCGCCGGGCGCCGCGGACTGACGGGCGCCCGGCCGGATCCGCTAGGATTCCCTCCATGCCGCACGTCGACCGGCCCGATGGGGCCCGCATCTTCTACGAAACCAGGGGCAGCGGGTTCCCGCTCCTCCTCTTCGCCCCCGGAGGCATCAACTCCCAGGTCAGCTTCTGGCAGCGCTCGCTGATCGACCCGTTCGAGTTCGCCGACGAGTTCAAGGTCATCGGCATGGACCAGCGCAACGCGGAACACTCCCCCGGCCCGCTGGAAGCCCCCACCTGGGAGAAGCATTCCGCCGACCAGCGAGCCGTCCTCGAAGCCCTCGGCGCCCAGAAGGCGATGCTCTACGGCGGCTGCATCGGCGTCGCCTTCGTGCTTCGCTTCATCCATGACTATCCCGGCATGGTTGCCGCGGCGGTCGGCCAGGACCCGGTCGGCTTCGCCGAAGGCGTCAACACCCGCGACACCTTCTTCAACATGTTCAAGCCCACCATCAAGCTCGCGAACGAACAGGGCATCCAAGCCGTCATCGACTCAGCTGTGGCGAACCCGTTGTTCGTCATGAACAACGCCGGTGGGCCGTTCGCGGCACGATTGGCCGCCGACGAGGCCTTCCGCCGCGAGTTCGCCGCGCTCAGCCCGGCCGAATACGAAAAGCTCATCACCGACTACGACAACCAGCTCTGGGGCCGCTACACCCCCTTCTGCAGTGTCGAAGAACCGTTCGTAGCGCAGTGCCCGGCCCCGCTCCTCATCCTGCCCGGCAACGACCCGTTCCACCCCACGGCGATCTCGCACCGCATCTGCCGCGAAGCGCCCCGCGCGACCTGCCTCGAGGTCGACTGCCGGACGCCCGAGAAGCTCGAGGCCACGAAGCGGCGCGTGCGGGAGTTCCTGCACCAGCACGCGAGGTAAGCCGCCCGCTCGGGGCCTCAGCCTACAGTCCCGCGACCTCGGCGTAGCGCTTCAGCGCCGGGATCGCCTTCTCGGCAGGCTCCGGGCGCAGGCCGAAGATGCAACGCTCCACGCCCATCGCCGCGTAGTTCTCGATAGCCTCTTGCGACGGTGGCACGCCGAACACCGAGACGGGGATCGGGCCGCGCCCGGCGTCCTTCGCCTTCTGCTGGAGCTCCTGGATCATCTGTCCCAGCACCGCGCCGGAGCGTCCGCCGATGGGCATCCAGCCGTCGCCGTACTCGATGACGCGCTCCAGCGTGCGCGGGCCGGCGCCGCCGACAAGGATCGGCGGGTGCGGCTTCGCTGCGGGCTTGGGCCAGGACCAGATCGGGTCGAAGTTCACGAACTTGCCGTGGTACTCCGCCTCGTCCTTCGTCCAGATCTCCTTCATCGCCAGGATGCGCTCCCGCAGGATCTTCCAGCGCAGGGTCGGCTTCGTCCCGTGGTTCTCCATCTCTTCCTCGTTCCATCCGCCGCCGATGCCGAACAGGAATCGCCCGCCGGAGAGGAAGTCGACACTCGCCACCTCCTTCGCAAGCGTGATCGGGTCGCGCTCCATCACCAGGCAGATGCCCGTCCCGACTTTCAGGTTCTTCGTGACCGCGAAGGCAGCGCCGGCCGCCACAAACGGGTCGAGGGTGTGCGAGTACTCCATCGGCAACGGCGCACCGCCGGGCCAGGGCGTCCGCCGGCTGGTCGGGATGTGCGTGTGCTCCGGGAAGAACAGCGATTCGAACCCAAGGTCTTCGCACGCCCTGGCGAGGTCGTGGGGCGGGATCGCGTAGTCGGTCGGGAACATCTGGACGCCGTACTTCATGGAACGCTCCTCGCGGGCAGGTCTGGCCCGCGATTGTAGCGAGGCGGGCCCGCGTGCGGGGACTGCCCGCATTCCGGTCAATTCTCAGCAGGAAGTGACCTCGGCGGCCAGCTCTCCGCAGGCCACGTCTCTAGTCCAGGTCCTTCACCATCAGAATGCGCCCGCGAACCCCGCTCACCCGCTCGAACTCCGCGTCGGTACGCTCCTCGACGACCCGGAACCCCTTGCGCTCGTACAGGCGGCGTGCCGGGTTGCTCGTCGTGGTCGTGAGCGACATCGTTTGCGCACCGGTGGAGCGCGCCATCCGCTCAGCCTCATCCAGCAGCGCACCCCCGATTCCCAGACCCCGGCTCGCCGCCGCGACGTGCACTTCGGCGATATGGAACGCTCCCGCAGGTGGGCGGATGTGGACCCGCGCGCGCGTCCGGTCGCGCTTCAGGAACGCGAAGACGCCCGGGCCGAACGTCCGCAGGACTCCCCAGGCCAGCCGCGGCGTAATCGAATCGCCGGCTTCCGCGCCGGATTGCAGCATCCCCACGACGCGTCCGTCGCCAACTGCCACCGTTGTCCGTTGCAGCGCCGCATCTCCCGTGATGCTCGAAAGGGTCACTCGCCGGAACCTCTCCGCCCGCTCGCTGCTGCCGCCAGCCATGCCCAACTGTTCCTCGCTGGGCTCTGAACCGAAGACTTCGGCAAGCGCCCGGACATCCGCCTTCGTGGCAGCACGGAAGGTGAGCTCCACGTTCGACCCCCTGTGGCGCGCACACTGCCGGGCAAACGGTCGCCTGGCTCTGCCCGCCGGGACATACCACACGTATTCTTCCCCCGTTACAGTCGGATCGATGCGGCTGGCCTCACACAGGAGCGACAGATGATCGAATTGCACGACGTCACCCGTGCCTACGGGGAAGGCCACGCCGCCGTCAGGGCGCTTGATAGCGCCACCCTCTCGATCGCCGAGGGTGAGTTCGTGGTGGTGCTGGGCCCTTCCGGGAGCGGGAAGACGACGCTCCTGAACATCATCGGCGCCCTCGACACCCCCACCAGCGGCACGGTGAAGGTCGCCGGCCAGGACATCACGAAGGCCAGCCGGGGGGAGCTGTCGAAAGTCCGCCGCCACACCGTCAGCTTCATCTTCCAGGGCTTCAACCTGTTTCCCGGGCTCACCGCGCGAGAGAACGTCCAGTTCGCCATCGACGCTGCCGGGCGGGAGGGCGGCCCAACCGCTGCGGAAGTGCTCGAGAGCGTCGGCCTCGGCGACCGCCTCGATCAGTTCCCCAGCCAGCTCTCCGGCGGCGAGCAGCAGCGCGTGGCCATCTCCCGTGCCCTCGCGACCGGCAACCCTGTCCTCCTTGCCGATGAGCCGACAGGTGAGCTCGACTTCCACACCGGCATCCGCATCCTCGAACTGCTCCAGAAACAGGCTGGCCCGGGCCGCGTCGTCCTCGTCGTCACCCACAACCGCGAGATCGCCCGCATCGCCGACCGCGTCATCGAACTGAGCAGCGGCAAGATCATCGGCGACGGGCCACCGAAGGGCGGGAAGGCCAATGTCGCCGACCTCTACTGGTAAGCACCGGCCGATCTGGCTGGTGCTCCGCTGGTCGTGGCGCGACCTGCGGGCACGATGGGTCCAGGTCGTCGGGATCGCCCTGGTCATCGGCCTGGGCACAGGCAGCTACGC
>CALMIW010000558.1 GCA_937864275.1 uncultured Dehalococcoidia bacterium | reverse complement strand
GGGCGGTTGGCTCTGGCCGATGGAAATCGAAGGCCGCGAGGGCGGTTCCGCCGCCGAAGTGGGCGTGGTCACCGTCTGGGACCCGCCCCACAGGCTGGTCACCCGCATGGACGGCGAAGACGGCTGGTTCAACCAGCTCGAGACCGTCATCGAGTCCCGCCCCGGGGGCCGCGCATGGCTGCGCTACGTCCACAGCGGCGTCTTCCTCGAAGACTGGGACAACCAGTACGACGGCGCCAGCAAGCACACCGTCTTCTACATGGCCACCATGCGCCAATACATCCAGCACTTCTCCGGGAAGCCCGTCACCTACGCCTCTGGCGACGGCCCCGAGGCAGCGAAAGCCCCGGACGCGATCGGCGCACTGCTCGCGAAACTCGGACTCGGCGTGAGTGACGGCGAGGGGACCGCCGTCCGGGTCGCCGTGCCCGGGCTCGGGACCCAGGAGGGCGTCGTCGACTACCGCGACGACAACTTCATCGGCGTGCGCACCAGCGAAGCGCTCATCCGGTTCTTCGGCCCCAATGCCTTTGGCGCCGCGGTCGCGCTCGCCGTCCCCGCCTTCGGCGGCAAAGTCCCGCAGGCGGAGCTCCCGGTCGCCTGGCAGGCATGGATCGACTCCGTGTACGCCTAGCGGTGGGGTCCACTCAGGCCGTCGACGGGCTCGGCCTGGTTCTCCTCCGGGAAGCCACGACTGCAGCGGCGGCCACGCCGATTGCCGCCCCCAGGGCATCGAAGCCCACATCCAGCCAGTTCGCGTCGCGGTTGGGCACGAACGACTGGTGGAACTCGTCGCTCATGCCATACAGCGCCGAGACCGCCCACGCGGCAGCGGCGATGCCGGCGAGCGGTCTCCCCGGGAGGTACGAGCGAAGCGCGCCGAACGCGAGCACGCCGAAGACCAGGTACTCCACAACATGGGCGATCTCGTATTGCAGTTCCTCGCCGCCAGCGTCGGGCGGGTTGGGAAAACTGGAAACGATGAAAATCGCGGCGGCCCAGGCGAGCAGTGCGTAAAGCCGAAGGTGTCGCACTGGCACGAGTCTACCCGCGCCGGCGTTCTACGCCTCCATCACCATCTGCGTCTGCGTCACCTGCGCAACGAGCTTGCCGTCTGCGCCGCGAATCGTGGTCTGCCACGTCTGGAGCCGGCGGCCAATGTTCACCGGCAGGCACTCCGCGGTGAGCGTCGTCCCCGAGACACCGGGGCGGAAGAAGTTCGTCTTCGATTCCACCGTCGTCGTACGGGCGTCGGCGGGGATGTTCAGTACCGTCGCGACCGCGCCCAGCGTGTCGGCGAACGCCATCAAGGCGCCGCCGTGGCAGATGCCCGGGACGGTGCAGATGTCGTCCCGGACGTCGAGTTCGGCCGTCACCCGGTCCGGATTCGCCGAGGTAATGCGGACGCCGAGCGTCCCGGGAAAGAACGCAGCGATGCGCTGCTGCATCGTTTCGGCCTGGTCTTCCATGGTGCGGCTCCTTCGGTCGCTGAATTCGGGCGCTGGCCCGAGCGACGGCAGATTCACTCGCATAATGCCGTTACGCGTCAATCCGGGTCAGGGCCACATCGCCCCTGAATGCACAGTCCACCCCGCGTTGGTAGGCTGTTCATCACATGACGATTCCGTCGTTCACTGCCGCGCAGCTGGCCGCCGGTGCGCCCGGTCCCGAAACCGCGCTCACCATCGGCGTGCTCGATGGCGTCCACCTCGGCCACCAGGCCCTCCTCCGCCGGCTGAGGGACGAACCGCAGAAGCGCCCGCTCTCTCCCGGGGGCGTCACCCTCCACCCCCACCCGATTACCGTCCTCCGGCCCGAAGTCGCGCCCAGCTACCTCACCTCGCTCGAAGACCGCATGGAACTGATGCGCGACGCCGGGGCCGACTGGGTCATCCCGCTCACCTTCACCGGAGAGGTCTCGGAAGTGGAGTGCGAAGAGCTCGCCGGGGCATTCGTCGACCGCCTGCGCATGCGCCTCATGGTGCTCGGGCCCGATGCCGCCTTCGGCCGCGGCGCTCCGAAAGACACCGCCGAGCGTATGCGGAAGCTCGGCGCCGAACGCGGCTTCGAAGTCGTCCAGATCGAACCCCTCATGCACGACCACGAGCGCTATAGCTCGACCGCCGTGCGCCGCGCCCTGGCCGATGGCGACATGGCCCGCGTGTCCGCGCTCCTCGGTCGGTCCTACCGCATCTCCGGGCCGGTCGTGCACGGCTTCGAACGCGGCCGCACCATCGGATTCCCCACGGCGAACATCTCCGTCGCGCTCGACCGCGCACTCCCGGGCATCGGCGTCTACGCGACCCGCGCCCGCGTGGCCGGCCATACCCTCACCGGCGCGACCAACATCGGACGCCGCCCGACCTTCGATGCCGGCCACCTCTCAATCGAGACGTACCTGCTCGACTTCGAAGGCGACATCTACGGCGAACGGATGGACCTCGAGATCCTCGCCCGCGTCCGCGGCGAAGTGAAGTTCGAAAGCGTGGACGAACTGAAATCCCAGATTGCGAAAGACGTCGAGGCCGCGCGCGCGCTGGTTTCGTGACCAGCGGTGAAGCCCGGCACACAGAGGAGCTGACATGACGAACAGCAACGAGCAGGCGCCTGCCGCCAAAGTCCAGGGTCCCGCTTCGTACTTCCCGTCGATAGAGAAGAAGTACGGCCGGCCGATCGCCGAGTGGCAGGCGATCATCCGGTCCAGCCCGCTCGTGAAGCACATGGAGCTGGTCAACTGGCTGAAGGCCGAGCACGGCCTCGGCCACGGCCACGCCAACGCCCTCGTGGCACACACGCTGCAAGAAGACGCGGCGAAGGAGTAAGGCGCAGCGTGACGCGAACAATGGCAGGGGTCGAAGAACAGATCACGGTGCTCATGAGCGGCGTGGACTACGGCGATGCGCTCCTGCGCCAGCAGATGGAGCGCGAACTGCGCGGCCTCCTCGAACAGGATCGGCCGCTGCGCGTCTATCTCGGCATCGACCCGACGGCGACGTCGCTCACCCTCGGCCACACCGTGCCCTTGCGGAAGCTCCGCCAGTTCCAGCAGTTCGGCCACCATGCCATCTTCCTCATCGGCGATTACACCGCCCTCATCGGCGACCCCAGCGATAAGAACAAGCTGCGCCCGATGCTCACCAGCGAGGACATCCAGCGCAACGAAGCGACCTACTTCGAGCAGGCCGCCCGCATCCTCGACGCCCAGGAAACCGAACTGCGCCACAACTCGGAGTGGCTCGGCCAGCTCAGCTTCCCCGACATCATCAGCCTCATGTCGAAGTTCACCGTCGCCGAGATGCTCCGCCGCGACAACTTCCGCAACCGCTTCGATGCCGGCGACGCCGTCTACCTGCACGAATTCCTCTACGCCCTCATGCAGGGCTACGACGCCTACGCACTCGAGTGCGATGTCCAGGTAGGCGGCACCGAGCAGCTCTTCAACCTGATGGCCGGCCGCAAGATCCAGGAAGACGCCGGACAGAAGCCCCACGTGCCCGTCACGCTCCCCATCCTCGTCGGCCTCGACGGCAAGGAACGCATGTCCAAGTCCAAGGGCAACCACATCGGCGTAAGCGACGCGCCCGAGGAGCAGTACGGCAAGGCGATGTCCATCCCCGACGACGTCGTCGAGAACTTCTTCACGCTCGCCACGAACCTCCACCCGGACGATGTCCAGCGAGTCATGCAGGAGACCAGGGCCGGCCTTCGCAGCCCGATCGACACGAAGAAGCTGCTCGCCTGGACCATAGTCAGCGAGTTCTGGGGCGAAGCCGCCGCCGGCGAAGCGCAGGGCCACTTTGAGCGCACCGTCCAGCGCAAGGAAACCCCCGAGGAGATGCCGGAGTACCGGCTCACCAACGGGCAGCTGCTGCTCGATGTCGTCGTCGCAGCCGGCGCCGCGCCATCGAAACGCGAGGCTCGCCGCCTCTTCGAACAGCGCGCCGTGACCATGGACGGCAACGTCGTCGAACCGACAACCCCGGCGCGCGCCGGCACGGTCGTCCAGGTCGGAAAGCGCCGTTGGATCCGGCTGGCCTAGGAGCGCGGTTCCCGCGGGCAAGGGGGTGCCACGGCGTTCATACCGCTCTGCCACCCAGCCGCTATACTCGCCCACGCCGCATTTCCGCGGCGGAGTGAGAAACCGATGGCCAACTACCTACTCGTCTACCACGGCGGCGCCACCATGGAAAACGCCACCCCCGAACAGCAGGCCGAAACGATGCGCTCCTGGCAGAGCTGGATGGGCGGCCTTGGTTCCAAGCTCATCGATAGCGGCAACCCCATCAGCCGCGCCTGGACCCGCTCGACCGACGGCACCACCGAAGGCGGCGGCGCGAACCCCGCGACCGGCTACAGCATCGTTACCGCCGACAGCATGCAGGATGCCCTGGACATGACCACCGGCTGCCCGCACCTCGCCTCCGGCGGCACCATCGAGATCTGCGAGACCTATAACGTAGGCTGAGCCGGCCCCGACACAGGCGGCGACGGCTCGCTCAGTCGTCCAGGACGAAGGTGACCAGCATGTTCACGCGGTAGCTGGTCACCTTCCCGCCGTCCACGTCCACCTGCTGCTCCTTCACCCATGCGCTCCGGACGTTCCGGAGCGTCTTGTTCGCGCGGTCCACGCCAACCTTCACCGCGTCATCGAAGCTGACCTTGGACGTTGCCGAAATCTCCGTGACTCGTGCGACAGACATGTTTCGCCTCCGGGACACGTTCGTCCCGCGTCTATGGTGCCCATTCTGTCAAGCTGACCGGCCCTCGTAGGGCAACAGGGAACCGCGCACCACTCCCGCGCGACGAACGCCGCCCCCCAGCGCCCCGAGGGACTGGGAGGCGGCAGTCAGTCGTCCCGGGTTGCCAACCCGTCCAGGTACTCGCCCAGCCGGTCGAACCGCTGGTCCACCGCGCTGCGCAACCGGGACGGCCACGCCCGCAGTGCAGCCACACCGTCCCCGGTGCCCTGCCCCGAGACCAGCCACCCGCCGTAGGCGAGCAACCCGGACACCACCGTCGCACCGAAGGCGAGGATTGCGAAGTCCGTCGCCCCGGCCGCGGATTCCAGGAGCAAGTCCAGCGCGGGTCGCATCGGCCGGCCCTTCAGGCCCCTGCCACTGCGTGCAGGAGCTCTTCCAGGCGGTCCATGCTCTCGCGCGCGCCACTCTCCATCCCGGACTCGATAACCGCGTCGCGCTCTTCCCGGGATGCGTAGGTCACCACGTTCACGAGCGTGGTCTTACCGGCCGCCTCGGTCAGGAAGATGTCCTCCACGGAGACGTGGCCCGGCATCTCTTCGAACTCGAAGGTGTACGTCAGCCGGTCCGGCGGCGAGATCTCGCGGTACTCCCCACGGAAGGCGTATTCGCCCCCGTCGGGGTCACGCTGGACGAACCGCCAGGCGCCGCCAACACGCAGATCGACCTCGCAGCTGACCATCGTCACACTGCGCGGTCCCCACCACTGGCGGATGTGCTCCGGTTTCGTGAGCGTCTCGAAGACCAGCGCGCGCGGCGCGTTCAACATCCGCGTCATGCGGATCTGGGTGTCCGACGCGAGCTCGACGACCAGCGCCGAACCTGGTGCCTCTGTCATCTCACCTCTCCTTTCCCTGCGCCGCTGGCGGGGCCTTCGCCGCTTCGTTTTCGGCGATGCGGGCCTTCACCAGCTTCGCGATCAATGCCGCCGGAAGCGGCTTCCCCGGCGTGAAGCGGACGGTCCCCTTGGCGGTGTCGTAGGAGGCGAGTTCGTCCCGGAACGCCTCCATCACCGCCGGGCTCTGCACGTAGAAGGCGCAGTGCTTCGCGGCGGCGCCGAAGCTCACCAGCGCGCCCTTCTGCTTGAACGCCGGCACGCCGTAGTTGATGCCTTCTGTCGCGGCTGGCGCGGCGGCCCGGATCTGCTCCCGCAGCGTTTCCAGCGCCGCCCGCGCATCCGGTGCAACGCCCGCCAGGTAGGCGTCGACGCTCT
>CALMIW010000557.1 GCA_937864275.1 uncultured Dehalococcoidia bacterium | reverse complement strand
CGGGGGGGGGAACGAGACGAGGGCCCCCCCCTGGCGCTCGGGCCCGCGGGCGGCCAGCGCGCCGCAAAGCTGGGGCGGCACCTAAGTCCAGCCGCCGGCCCAGACGATGTCGCCGTGCTTGATCACCGCGACCGCCTCTTCGGGCGAAACGAGTTTGCCCGCAACGCGCGAGCGCCAATCGGTAGCCAACTGGGACATGGGGAGCCTCTATAGACGTAGATTATCGCGACTATAGAGGATGCCATTGGTGGCAGAGAAGGGCTTGCCTTATCCCGCCGCCGAGAGTGCGCCTTCCCAGCCGGGGACGAACTTCCGCCACTCTTCCTGGTTCCCGAGATACGGGAAGAACGCGTGGTAGATGGACACGCGGGGAATGTGCGGCTGGACCGACATCGCCATCCGCGCTTCCTGGGGCGTGCGTCCGGCCTTCTTGTGATTGCACGCCCGGCAGGCGCTCACAAGGTTCTCCCACGTGTGCGGGCCGCCCCGGTGGCGGGGCATTACGTGGTCCAGCGTCAGGTCCCGGGTTTGGCGGCCGCAGTAGGCGCACTGCCAGCCGTCGCGCGCGAAGATCTCCTTCCGCGTCAGGCGGATTTTCGGACGCGGGCGCCGGATCATGTGGACGAGGCGGATGACCGAGGGGAGGACGAAACTGCTGCTGGCGGTGTGAAAGGCGGCCGCTGCCGCTTCGATGATTTCCGCTTTCCCGCGGAACACAAGGACGAGCGCGCGCCGCACATTGCATACGTTGAGCGGCTCGTAATTCTGGTTAAGCACGAGGACGGATGACACATCCATACCCACGCCCGCCTTTGCACGATCCTAACAAACGCGAAAGCGGCTGCGCAATTCACAGAAGTTAACGCGAAACTCGATGTTATGCAGTGCTGACTCGGGCGACGTCCACGCCCCCAGGCGCATCCAGGCGCACATGGAGCGGGTTCCCCGGGACGTAGTCCGCCGATACCGGGATGACCACCTCGGTCCACCGTCCGGCCGGTGCGTCGAACTTCACCGAGCCGAGCAGCACGAGGGCGCCCCCGTTGTCGTGCCAGGCCTGGGCTTCGCCCTTGCCGTTGGCGAGCGTCACGGTCGCCGAAGTCCCCCTCTCGGGGTTTACCAGGTAGATATCGCCCACTTCGGCCGAACGCCGGCACTTCCGTCCTTCCGGGCCGTCGTCCAGCCCGTGCCAGCCCATGGCCACGTGGATGACCTCGTTCTGGCCGAAGACCACCGTCGAATCCCGCGGCGCCATGTGGAACGCCAGGTGTCCGTAGTCAAAGAGGCGTTCCGGGAAGTACCAGCGGAAGGGTTGTTCGGTCTTCCTCGCCCGCACGAACAGGTGGTACTTGTAGTGCCCTTTCGTCACCTTCGCGACGGCGTTGTTCATCAGCCAGCGGAAGGCCCTGCGGTTGCGGCCCTCCGGCGCATAGATGTCGATGTCGGCCATCCGGTCGATCGCGTAGCCGCACCCTTCCAGCAGGTCCTCGAGCTCGTCGAAGGTGTACTCACGGCTGTGTCGCGAACCCTTGAGCGGCGCGCCCAGGTGGTACGGGTCGTAGATGTTCCTGCCGGCCAGGAAGTTCGCGATCGAGTCCGCGCGGCTCGCGTTCGGGGTCGAAAGCACGAGCGCGCCTCCCGGCTTCAGCACCCGGTAGATCTCGGAGAGGGTGTGCACCGGGTTCTCGGTCAGGTGCTCGATGACCTCGCACCAGGTGACCAGGTCGAAGGTGTTGTCCGCGTAGGGGAAGCGGTCCTTTTCGGCGTCGAAGCAGGTGCAGCGGAAGTCGTACGTCTCGCCGTACTCCGGGCTTTCCAGCGTCTGCTCGATTTCCGGCCGGCCGTCGGCCGCGAAGCCGGTGAGCGAGAGGTCGTAGTTGCGGAACCGCTGGAGCATCAGCGTGATGTGAAACGGCGGGCTCCCGAGTTCGAGGGCCTTGCCTCGCTCCTTCGGGTTCGGCACAAAGCGCAGCACCTGGCGCCAGAGCGGCAGCCCGCCGCCAACGAGGATCCGGTGGACCTCTTCGTTTCGGAACGGCCAGCGAAAACTGAGCAGGTACCGGGTCAGGGATTCCGCGTCGCGCTCCGAAACGGGCGGCGGGGCTGAAGGAACGGTCATGGGCGCGAATCATACGGGCTCGCGCGGTGAAGGTCTGTTCCAGGCACGGCCCCCGGCTATGCTTTCCCTATGGGTCCCGCCGAAGCCCTGAAGCGCATCGCCTTCCTCCTCGAACGCGCCAACGAACCCGAATACCGGGTGAAGGCGTTCCGCGGCGCGGCGGCAGCCATCGCGCCCCTGTCCCCGGAAGAACTCGCAGACCTTGCCGCGCGCGGCGCGCTCCGGACCCTGAAGGGCGTGGGCGAAGTCACCGCCGGGGTCGTCACCGAAGCGCTCGCCGGCGAACTGCCGGGCTACATGGCCAGGCTCGAAGCCGGAACGGACTGGCCCCCGGCCGGCGGGCGCGCACTCCGCGCCGCCCTCCGAGGCGATTGCCACGTCCACTCCGATTGGTCCGACGGCGGCTCGCCCATCCGGGAGATGGCC
>CALMIW010000556.1 GCA_937864275.1 uncultured Dehalococcoidia bacterium | reverse complement strand
GTCGTGGGCTCGGCGGCGTTGCCTTCGTCGGTCAGGCTCTTCATCTGGTTCGCATCCGCCGATGCGAACACGTCCGCCGGGGCGCCCTCGTTGATCTGCACGGCGAGTGCCGAAGAAGCGGCGAAACTGAACGTCACCTTCGTCCCCGGGTTCGCCCGCTCAAACGCGTCGCCCGCTTCCCTGAACGCTTCCGTCAGCGAGGACGCGGCGAAGACCGTGATCTCGCCGTCGATCCGGCTGCCGTCCGGCTCCGGGCCGTTGTCGCAGCCGCCCGCGGCCAGCGCTGCCCCGAGAACCAGGCTCAACAAGCAGAGGAACCGGCCCACTTAGAACGCCATCGGCTCGCGGCTGACGAACTCGTACAGCATCGCCGGCCGGTGGGCCCCTTCCTTCGAAGTCTGGCCCGTCTCCCGGATGATCCCCAGCCCTTCGACCCGTCGCCGGAAGTTCCGCTTGTCCAGCGGTTCCCCGAGGATCGCCTCGTACACGCGCTGCATCTGCGTGAGCGTGAACCGCTTCGGCAGCAGACTGTAGACAACGTTCGTGTACTCCAGCTTGTTCCGCAGCCGCTCCTCCGCGTACGCCCCCCCTCGCTCGTTCTCGAACGCCAGCTGCGGCAGTGGATGCACCGGCTGCCACGCCGGCCGCCATTCCGAATCCGGCCGCATACGCGTCCGCGCCAGGTCCACCAGCGCAAAGTACGTCACCACAATGTCGGCGCGCCCTTCGCCCAGCTGGTCGAACGTATAGAGCTGCTCCAGGAACACGTCGGAAACGCCGGTTTCGTCTTCCAGCTTCCGCTTCGCCGCTGCGTCGAGCGATTCCCCATCGTGGAGGAAGCCGCCGGGAAGCGCCCACTGTCCTTGCGATGGCTCCGCCGCACGTTCGATCAGCATGACCGACAGGCTCCCCTGCCGCACCGTGAAAATGACCACCACAACACTTGTCGCCACACCCGAAGTGTAGGGCCTGCCGACCCAATGCTCAGAGCCCGCCCCGGGCGGCCGCCCTACATCCTGGCGATGATCTCCTCGCTCACCTTCTGCATCCCGGCGGCCTGGTCCGCGCCGAATGCCTGCAGCGGCATCACCACCCGGTGGACTCCGGCTTCGGCCAGCGCGCGGGCGCCGTCCACGCCTCCCACGCCAGGCCACATGCACGTGATCTCGATCTCTTCGAAGCGCCGGCCCTCCGCGGCGCAGGCCGCCTTCAGCTCCGCCAGCTTCGTCCCCAGGTCCGCGGGGTTGCCGGAGGGCACGAACCAGCCGTCGCCGTACCGCGCGATCCGCTCATAGATCTTCCCTTTCGCCCCGCCCATGATCACCGGCAGCGGCTTCTGCACCGGCACCGGGTAGCTCTTGAACCCGTGCCACGAAAGGAACTCGCTCTCATGCTCCACCGTCTCGCCCGACCAGACCTTCCGCATCGCCTGCACGTAATCGTCGAAGCGGGCGCCGCGCCGCTTGAACGGCACGCCCATGGCGTCGAACTCCTCCTCCAGCCAGCCGATGCCCACGCCGAGCATCATCCGCCCCCCGGAGAGGTAGTCGATGCTGGCGACCTGCTTCGCCATCAGCAGGGGGTTCGTCTGGGAAAGGATGTTCACCCCCGTCCCCAGCCGGATCTGCTTCGTGCTCGCCGCCACCGCCGTCAGGGCGATCAGCGGGTCGATGAACGGCGTCTCGGGCGCCGCGCCCATCTTCCCGGAGTTGCTGTATGGGTACTTCGATTCGTAGTCGAGGGGGACGATGACGTGCTCGAACGTCCAGACCGATTCGAAACCGAGTTCCTCGGCCCGCTGCGCAGTCCGCGCGAGGTGGTCCAGCGAACGCGTGCCGATGTTGATCGGGATGATGCCGAATTTCATGGTGCTGCCCCGTGGTCTAGGGTTGGTGCGCGCCATACTAGCCGAGACCGCCCCGTCGCGGATGACCATACCCGCGAGTCCGCCGTAGAATGATGCTTCTCGCACGCGCGCGGAGGGGTCGCATAGTGGTCTAGTGCGCCCGCCTGCTAAGCGGGTTCCGGGGTAACTCGGTCGAGGGTTCAAATCCCTCCCCCTCCGCCATTTCTCAGTTCTCAAGGTCACGTCCACCCATGCCAGGCCGCTACTACCTTTGGACCGTCGGCTGCCAGATGAACAAGGCAGACAGCGAGAAACTCGCTGCCGGCTTCGATCGCATGGGCCTCAAGTCCACCGACCGCATGGAACGCGCCGACGTCGTCGTCATCAACACCTGCAGCGTCCGCCAGCATGCCGAGGACCGCGCCTACTCCAAGCTCGGCCGCGTGCGGGACCTGAAAAAGACGAACCCCGCCCTCAAAGTCGCCGTCATGGGTTGCATGGTCGGCCTCAAGACCGACGACCTCGAGAAGCGCTTCCCCCAGGTCGATGTCTTTGCCCGCCCACAGCAGTTCGAGCCCATCATCGAACTCGTCGACGGCCCCGCCGAGGATCTCGGCGGCGAGTTCTGGCCAACCACCTACGCCATCCCCGAAGGCCCCACCGCCTACGTCCCCATCGTCCACGGCTGCAACAAGTTCTGCACCTACTGCATCGTCCCCTATCGCCGCGGTCGCGAAAAAAGCCGCCCGATGGACGAGATCGTCCGCGAAGTCGCCTACCTCACCGCCCACGGCGTCCGCGAAGTCACGCTCCTCGGCCAGACCGTCGAAGCCTACGGGCATGACCTGCCGGAGCAGCCCGACCTC
>CALMIW010000555.1 GCA_937864275.1 uncultured Dehalococcoidia bacterium | reverse complement strand
TCGCCGTACTGGCCCAGCGTGGTCCAGGTCTTCTGGCCGTTGACGATGTACTTGTCGCCCTGGCGCTCGGCGCGCGTCTTCAGGCTCGCCAGGTCCGAACCGGAACCCGGTTCGCTGTAACCCTGGCACCACTGGCCCTCGCCCTTGAGGATACGAGGGAGGTGCTCGGACTTCTGCTCTGGACTGCCGTGACTGATCAACGTCGGGCCAAGCATCATGACGCCGAGGCCGCCCATCTGGGGCGCCTCAGCTTCGGCGAACTCCTCGTTCAGGATGAACTGTTCGAGCGGCGAGAGGCCTGCGCCGCCGTACTCCTTTGGCCAGCCAGCAGCGATCCAGCCGCGTTCGGCGAGGGCAGAGCGCCAGCGCTGGACCGCGGGAGAGTTCCCAAGTTCTCCTTCGAAGGGGTCAGCCAGGCGAATCTCGTCAGGAAGCTCGGTCTTGAGGAATGTCCGCACCTCCTGCCGCCACCCTGCCTGGGCCGTGCTGTCGCGGAAGTCCATTGGAATACCAACCTCTCGAGTTGACGTGCGGCAGCCCCGGAAGGCCCGGGGCTGCCGCCTTTGGAGCGAACGTCCTACGCGACGCAGGACTACGGGGCGTACTTGTTCGCAGCAACGAGCGGCGGAGCGTCGCGCCAGGATGGCACACCGTTCTCCGGAAGCGCCGCAGCGCGGCCACCGCCATTGACCTCGCTCCAGTGGGCGTGGTTCATCTGGTGGATGCTGAAGCAGGCCTGGATCGCGTTGTGGAAGCCCTGGTTGTCCTGCGTCTGGTTCACTGACTCCTTGATAAGGAGCGACGTCACGGACGGCCGCTGCGCAATGCGGCGGGCGAACTCAAGCGTGTCTGCTTCAAGCCGGTCGTTCTTGAAGACCTTGCTCACCATGCCGAGTCGATAGGCCTCATCAGCACCGAATGAATCCCCGGTCAGGAGGAGTTCCTTGGCCTTGCGGGCGCCGAACTCCCACGGGTGGGCGAAGTACTCAAGGCCGCACATGCCGAGACGGGCACCGACAACGTCAGCAAACTCGGCATCTTCGGCTGCGACGATGAGGTCGCAGGCCCAGGCAAGCATCAGGCCGGCGGCGTAGCACTTGCCCTGAACCTGCGCGATCGTGACCTTTCGGAGGTCGCGCCAGCGCATCGTGTTCTTGAGGAAGAAGTGCCACTCCTGGAGCATGCGCTTCTCCACGCCGAGCAGTTCGCCGCCATAGCCGACGGTGGACGGATGCTGGTTCGGGCCAGGGGTGCGCTCTTCGATGGATTCGGGCGTACCCATATCGTGGCCGGCGGAGAAGCTCGGACCCGCACCCGCCAGGATGACGACCCGGACCATGTTGTCGGCTTCCGCTTCGAGGAAGGCCTGGTCCAATTCGACCAGCAGGCCGCGGTTCTGCGCGTTGCGGGCTTCGGGGCGGTTCAACGTGATGCGGGCGATCTTTCCGTCGTCCAGGCGTTCGGTCTTGATGTACTTGTAGGTCATAGCGTGTCCTTTCCAGGTTCGAGTTCGAAGGCCGCGCCGCCGCAGCCGGAATTCGTTATTGAATGAGCCCAGAGGCGACCAGCTCGTTCAGCCTCTCCGTAGAGAAGCCGAGGAGCTTGCCGTACACCGGCCCGTTGTGCTCGCCGAGGAACGGTGCGTAGCCCCGCACGCGAGAACTCCCATCACTGGCGGTGAAGATCGGGCCTGGTATGGGACCAGGACCGACCACCGGGCGGTGAACGAAGTTGAAGAACCCGCGAGCGGGAAGGTGATCGTCCCAGAGCAGGCGTGGCGCCGATTGCACCGGGTACGCCGCGATGCGGGCCGACTGCAGGGTAAGGGTCACCTCCCAGGCCGTCTTGCCCGCCGTCCACGTCCCGATGACTTCATCGATTTCCGCCCGCCGTTCGATTCGCTCCGCGAGCGTTGCCGCGGCGGGGGGGCGCTCTCCACAGGCCCCCAGCACGCCGATGAACCGAGTCCACGCCGCGTCGTCGGTGACAGCAAGCGAAACCCAGCTGTCCTCGCCCTGGCAGCGGTACGTCCCGTGGGGGTGCATCGTCGGGGAGTGGTGGGCGGAACGTTCCGGGGACTCGCCAGTCGATGCGCGGAGGAACTGCGCGGGGATCAGCGAAGTCAGCCCTTCGAGCTGGGAAAGCTCCAGGTGAGTCCCCTTCCCTGTGCATTCGACCTGGCGCACGGCGAGCATGGCGGCGAGTGCCGCGTACATGCCGCCCACGGGGTCGCCGTAGAAGATGCCGATCTTCGTGTGAGGGTCTTCGGGCTCACCGATGAGCGACGCTATCCCTGAGGCATGGAGCAAGTGGTCGCCATAGGAGGTGAAGTCGCGCTCTGGACCGTTCGCGCCGTAGCCCGACATGGAGATGACGACGAGGTTGGGGTTCGCCGCGTGCAACTCCTCGATCGAAAGTCCGAGGTCGGCCATTACTCGCGGCGCAAAGTTCTCGATCAGGATGTCGAAATGCGCTACGAGGTCGAGGACGACCTGCCTGGCATCGGGATGTTTCAGGTTGAGCGCCACCGACTTCTTGCCGCGGTTGCACGCCGTGTAGTAGCCGCTGCGTTCGTGGTCGCGGATGTTCTCCGCGAACGCTCCGGACCAGCGGAGGATGTCGATCCGAGTCGATGACTCGAGCTTCACGACGTCGGCGCCGAGGTCCGCGAGGATCATCCCCGCGAACGGCCCTGCCCAGGACCAGCCCATGTCCAGCACTCGCAGCTGGCGGGGAACGCTCGGCGAGCCGGCAACACGCGGTCCGGACGTTGACCCTCCCGCCGATTCGAG
Source organism: uncultured Dehalococcoidia bacterium (assembly GCA_937864275.1). Taxonomy (GTDB): domain Bacteria; phylum Chloroflexota; class Dehalococcoidia; order Tepidiformales; family Tepidiformaceae; genus Amarobacter. The sequence continues at coordinate 5,500 of CALMIW010000555.1, read as the reverse complement.
CATCGGAATACGGGGCGCCCGGCCGACGGCGCCGTCATCAAGTTCAACGTCCACCCAGGCACCACGGGTCGCCAGTTGTTCCGACTCGAGAACTTCGGGAAGGTCGCGCGGAAACGCGATTGGAACCCGCAACCGCTGCCCTTCGGCGACCAACCAGGCGGTGGTGTGCTGGGAGCTCCACTCTCCGATTAGCGCGCAAACCATTTCCGAGTTCTCGCGCCGGAGATAGGGGTCTTGGGCCCAGGGTTCGGTCGTCCACTCCGGAGAACCCATCAGACTGACGAGGCCGCCCCAGTGGTGCGGTTCGACCGTCCGGATATAGACATGCCCGTCCGCGGAGGGCAGAAGCATGCCGATGTTCGTCAGGCGCATCGACGGCGAGCCGGGGATCAGGTTGTTCCAGACGTATGGCGGCACGGTGCCGTGGAGCATGGCAGCCTGTACTTCCTGCCGGGACACGTCGATGACGAGGCCCTCGGAACCTGCGGAACGCAGCCCGTGGACCGCGGCGATCGCCGCGGCCAGCCCACCGAGCACTTCGGGTTGCCGACCGGGCGGGAACACTGGCGCGTAGTGCTCGACATCGGAGTCGGGCACCGCACGCCGGGTGACGTAGCCAAGCCCGCCGGCGGCCCACTCCGTGATGCTTTCCATCGTGTAGCCGCTCTGGGGGCCATCCAGTCCCATTGAGGTCACGGAGACGAAGACCTGGCCGGGACGCAGAGAGAGCGCATCCATCCGCAGCCCGAGGGTGAGCGCCGTGGCCGGGTCGAGGTCGCAGAGAATGACATCGGCCTCGCGGAGGAGGGTCGCGAGTTTCGCGCCCTCCGGAAGGGGCGATCGGTGGCGGTCGAAGTACGCGGACTCGTATCGGTCCAGCCGGCGGTTCAGTCCCTGACGCCACTGACGGACGTTCGCGCCCTGCGCCCCGAGGATCAGGCCGGCAAAGGCACCGGACAGGCGTTCGCTGAGTTCGAGAACACTGACTCCTGCCGCACCCTGGAGGTGGTCGCTCATCGGGACCCTCGCATGCGCGGATCGAGTTCATCGCGCAGGGCGTCGCCAAGCATGTTCACCCCGAAGACGACGACGGTGATCGCCAGCCCGGGGAAGATCGCGAGCCAGGGCGCCTTGTACAGGTAGAGCGACGAGCTACCGCTCAACATGCGACCCCACGAAGCCGCTGGAGGCGGTACGCCGAAGCCGAGGAAGCTGAGCGACGCCTCAGCGAGGATCGCCGAACTGAGCCCCAGGGTGGTCAGGACCATCAGCGGGCCGAACAGGTTCGGCGCAAGATGCCGGACCAGGATTCGGGTGGGGCTCGCGCCGATCACGTGGGCGGCCTCGATGAATGTCGCCTTCCGGTACCCGAGCGTCGTGGCACGGATGACGCGGATGCCGCCCACACCGATGAGGAGGGAAAGCACACCGATGATCTGCGCGAGGCCCGCACCCAAAACCGCGACGAGCGAGAGTAGCAAGATGAGTGTCGGGAAGGCCATCCACGCATCGACGATGCGCTGGACGATGATGTCGAACCAGCCGCCAAAGTACCCGCTAACCATGCCCACGGTCAGCGCGATGGTCATGCCGATGATGACCGCGCCAAGTGCGACCTGAAGGGTGGTACGGGTGCCGTAGACGATGCGGCTGAACTGGTCGCGGCCGAGGTTGTCCGTCCCGAAGTAATGCTGAGCGGACGGCCCCACAAGGCGGTCGCCCAGGCTGGTTTCGTTCATCCCGTGGGTCGCGATCAGCGGGGCGAAGACCGCGACAGCGACTATGGCGGCGACGATGAACAACCCCAACGCGCCGAGCGGTTGATTGCGGACGAAGCGGAAGGCGGTTCGCCTCATGCGGCGAACCCGGCCAACGCTGATGCGGACGGAGGTGTCACCGAGCACCGGAACTGACTGCGTTGATGCTTCTGTCATTTAGTTCCCCAGACTGATCCGTGGATCGAGGACCGGATACAGCAAGTCCACTACGAGGTTCACGGTGAGCACGACGAAGACGAAGAGCAGGGTCATCGCCTGGACCATCGGGTAGTCGCGCTGGGAGATGTTGTCGAGGAGGAAGCGGCCCATCCCGGGCAGGCTGAAGACCTGCTCCATGATCACCGAGCCAGAAATGATCACCGGGACCTGGAGACCGACGAGCGTCACAACCGGGGGCAAGGCGTTCTTGAGCGTGTGGCGCCAGACGACAGTCGACGACGCCAGACCTTTCGCCCGAGCCGTCCTGATGTAGTCCTGCCGATTCACTTCCAGGACCATCGTCCGCGTCATGCGCATCACGCTCGCCGAAGCGGCGGCGCCGCCGATAATTGCCGGGAAGATCATCAGCTTCATGTTGCCGACGGGGTCATCGAAGAGCGGGACCCACTTCCCGGCCAACGAAACGTTCCAGAGAACCGACGGGATGACGATAACCATCGTCCCGAACCAGAAATTCGGGATCGCGAGCATGCCGATCGCGAACGACCGCATGCCGTAGTCAACGAGCGAACCCTGCTTCGCCGCGGAGATGATCCCGACAGGGATGGCGATAAGAAGGGAGATGGTCAGGCTCATGAGGCCGAGTTGCAGGCTGACCGGGCCGCGCGCTTTCAGCTCCTGGGTCGCCGTGCGCTCGGTATGGAGCGACGTGCCGAGATCGCCGGTGGCCATGTCCCCCAGCCACTTCACATACTGAACGTAGATCGGGTCATTCAGCCCGAGGCGTTCGCGGAGCGCATCGGCGGACTCCGCGTAGCCGTTGTCCTGCACCATGAGGTCGACCGTGTCGCCGGGGATGAGGCGAATGAGCATGAACACGGCGGTCACAACAATGAAAGCGGTGGGCACGAAGAAGGCGGGCCGCCGCAAAAGGTATCCGAGCATCGGCACTACCTGCTGAGAGCCTGGCAATGGCCGGCACGGCGGGCGCCCGGAAGACCGGGACGCCCGCCGACCAGCACAAGCAGGGGGAAACTAGGACTTGAGGGACTGGTCGAGCCAGACGCCCCGGAGGTACCCGCCAGTGTCGTAGCTGACGTGGTTGCGATAGTCGGCGGTCCAGGCCTGCCAACCATCGAGTTGCGAGAAGGACGGGGTGTAGAGGTAGTAGAGCTTGACCGCCAGCATCTTCTGGAGGTCCTTCACGACCTCCTTCCGCTTGTTGGTGTCCAGTTCCTGGCGCTGCTTCTCGAGAAGCGCCGTCACCTCAGGGTCGTTCACCTTGGCGAAGTTCTTGCTTCCCGTCGGGTGGTACATGTCCCAGAGCATCTCGTCCGGGTCGCCCATGAAGCGGACTCCGGCGTACGACATCGACTCGTAGGTCGGCTTGCTGTTCATGACCGCACCGACGAAGGCGCCGTACTCCATGTTGTTGACGTTCAGGTTGACGCCCATCTGGGAGTACATGTCCTTCAGGAGTTCAGGATGCTCCGCGACGGCGGCCCCGTAGCCCGTGGTGAACGTGAAGTTGGCGTTGATGTTCCCCGCGCCCGCAGCCTCGAGCAGCTTCTTGCCCTCTTCGGGAGCGAACCGGAGGTACTTGTCGCCCTCTCCAAGCTGCCCTGGAGGAACGCGCCAGGTATCCCAGAGGGCCTGGATCGGGCCGTTATCGATGGTGCCTTCACCGTTGTAGAGCGACTTCAGCCAGCCTTCGCGGTCGATGCCGAGTGAAAGCGCCTGGCGGACGCGGATGTCCTTCGTGACGCCCTGATCGGCGCGCATCGTCACGAGCCATGCGACGCAGCTCAGGGACTGCATCACGATGTAGTCCTTGCGAGCGGAGGTGACCGAGTCCTTGTTCTCCCAGGTCACGGCGGCGACGTCGATCTCGCCGGCGCGGGCGGCGGCAAGCACCGCATTGGCGTCGGGGATGTTCCGGATGTTGACCGAATCGACGTACGGGCCGCCCTCACGCCAGTAGTTGGCGCGCTTCTTGAACGTCATCTGGGTGCTCGGCTGCCACGAGTCGAGCTCGAACGGACCGATGCCGAGTGACTGGGCAGACTCAAGCGTCTTCAGGTCGCCGAATTTCTCGACAACTTCCGGGGCAACGATCTGGCTGTAGTAGTGGGAGAGGTAGTTGAAGAGCGGCGCGTATGGCTGCTTCAGCTTCATCGTGACCGTCTGGTCGTCCGGGGTCTCGATCTTGTCGATGATCGTGTAGAGACCGGCGAACGGCGACGGGAGCTTGAGGATACGTTCCAGCGTGAATTTGATGTCGCTGGACTTCAGTGCCCGGCCATTCAGCGGCGCCTTGGACGTCCAGACAGCCTTCGGGTCGAGCGTGAACTTCACGGTCGTCGGATCAACCTGCTCCCAGCCGGTCGCGAGGTTCGCAGAAGCCTCGACGTCCGCCACACCCTTCTTCGGGCCGAAACCGTAAGAGAGCAGCGGGCTGTTGAACATCGACGTCCGAAGATGCGTATGGATCGACGTCGTCTGATGCGGGTCCCAGGTGATCGGGTCGACCTGGTAGGACATGCGCAAGGTACCGCCGGGAGTCGGTGTCTTCCCGAGGTACTTCTCTTCGCCGTTGATGACCTTGCCGGCGCCGCCGATCAGGACGGCCTGCGGCGTCACGCTGGAAGTCGCGCCGCCACCGTTGGAATCACCCGAGTCATCCTCGTCGTCATCGCCGCCGCCGCAACCCACGAGCATGAGTGCCGCGGCACCGCTGCCCAGGGCGCCACCACGCGTGACGAGCTTGCGCCGGGACATTTGCGACCGGAGCCAGTAGTTGTCTTTTGACATATTCCCTCCTGTGGTCGCGACATCCCCTGAAGCGACCATTCCTGCAGTACCGTGGCATCATGAGTGCCAAATTCGGCTCATGTCAACCGCATTTGGGCCAAAATTGACTGTGTGCGCTCAGTTCTGAACCATGTAGACTCTGGCGAACGCCAAACTTGGGCGAGGGAGCACCATGGCGCTTGCGACCGCGCGAACCATCGATGTACTCGAGGCCCTCGGGAATAGCCTGCAGCCCCTCAGCATGGCCGAGATCGTTACGCTCACAGGGATCGGTCGGGCCTCGGCTGGGCGGCTGCTGGCATCAATGATCGAGGGGGGCGCGGTCTTGTCCGAAGGTGAACCGCCCAGGTATCGCCTCGGGCTCCGCTGCTGGAGTCTCGGCGTGGGCGCGGTTCGGCAGCACCCAGCGGTCGCGACCGCACTTCCGCACCTGATAGAGCTCTGCCGGAGCCTGATGACGAGGATCAACGTCGCGGTCCCTGAAGGCCTCGATGCCGTCTACCTCCAGAGCGTGGAGCCCGTCGGCGCCCGGCTCACCGTAGAGCGGACTTACACGCGCACCCCGTTGCTGGCGACAGCTTCCGGGCGGGTTCTCGCGGCGTTCTCGAGCGAGGAAACCATCCGGCGCCTGGGCGAGTTTGATCTGCCGAAACTGACTCCTCACACGCGGACGGCGGCGGAGGTACTGGCGGAGTTGCCGGACGTCCGAGCCCGCGGCTACGCCACAATCGACCGCGAGCACGACCCCGAAT
>CALMIW010000554.1 GCA_937864275.1 uncultured Dehalococcoidia bacterium | reverse complement strand
ATCCTCTTCGACGAGATCGAGAAGGCCCACCCCGACGTGTTCAACACGCTCCTGCAGGTGCTGGACGACGGACGCCTGACGGACGGGCAGGGCCGCACCGTCGACTTCCGGAACACCGTCATCATCATGACGAGCAACCTGGGTACCGGGGCGCAGGAGAAGGCGACCTTCGGCTTCACCCAGCGCGCCGACGGCACGGTCGTCCACGAGAACGTCCAGTCCTCGATCGAGAAGGCGCTCCGCGAATTCTTCCGCCCCGAGTTCCTCAACCGAATCGACGAAATCGTCATCTTCGAACCGCTGACCAAGGCGGAACTGGACAAGATCGTCGACATCCTCGTCGCCGAAGTCCGCGATCGGCTCGCCGAACGGGGCGTCGACTTCGAACTGACGCCGGCGGCCCAGGAGGAAGTCGTGCGCGAGGGTTACGACCCGACGTACGGCGCGCGGCCGCTGCGCCGCACGGTCCAGCGCCGTATCGAGAACGAACTGGCAAAGCGCGTGCTCGCCGGCGAATTCCACGACGGCGAGAAGATCGTCGTCGACTTCGCCGACGGTCAGTACGTCTTCCGCACCGAGCCCGGCACGCCTCGCCCCAAGCAAGACGACGCCAGCAAAGGCGACGACGGGGTGATCGAGGGCGAGGTCGTCAACGTCGGCTGATCCCGTTCGCCGGACCAATCAGGAGGCCCTTCCCGTTTCCGGGAAGGGCCTCCTTCGTATTCAGCCGCCTGGGGCCGGGAAGCGCTGCTTGAAGGTGAACGCACCGGGGCCGGGGCCGTGCGCCTTGAGCTCGGCGAGCTTCGCCTCGGCCTCGTCCACGGTCGGTTCGTGGCCTCCAGGGACCCACCAGAGGACCGCGTAGGGGTTGTCCTCATGGTCGAACCACTCGTTGCGGCGGCGGTAGGTGTCGGCGTGGCCGCTGTAGAAGGCGAACTGGAAGAGCGACTCGGCGTCCATCCAGACGCTGAAATTGATGATGATGCGGTCGTCGTCGCGCACGCGGATGGCTGTGGAGTCGCCCTCCTCGGTCTGGTGCCGCCAGATGAACCCCGGAGCTTCCTCCGCCAGCTGGTTTATCGCCGAGATGTTGCCGGTGAAGTCCGCCATTTGCTCCGAATCGAGCGGGGCCTTGATCCAGGCGATGTTGTACTGCGCGAGGTGGTAGCCGGTCATCGCGGGATAGTCTGCCAAGTCGATGTGTGAACTGGGAGTACCAAACCGGGTGATTTCCGACGAAAGGCGGATTCCATCCGCGTCCGGTTTGGCTCCACGCTGGAGGCAACAGTCTTTACAACGGCGGTTCGCCGCCGCGAGGGAGGTCGCCATGGCGCGTTGGGTGCGCACCGTCGAAATCAACGCCACGCCGGCACACGTCTGGAATGTGATGGCCGACGTGGAGAAGTGGCCGCAGTGGGCCGCGTCAATCCTCTCCGTCGAAAAGGATGGAAGCGACCTGGGCAACGGCGGCTCGGCGGTCGTCCACGCGAAGGGCGCGCCAAGATCGCGCTGGACCGTGACGAAATGGGAGCCAGGGCACGGATTCGACTGGGAGACGAAAGCCCGAGGGGCGAAGACCGTGGGCGGACACTGGATCGACGCCGCTGGCCCGGGCAAGAGTTGCGTGACCCTGACCATCGAGGTCCAGGGCGCGCTGGCGGGCCTGTTCAAGCCACTCATCGGCAAGGGCATCCAGCAGAACCTGCAGATGGAAGCGGAAGGACTGAAGCGGCAGAGCGAGGCAGCCTGACGTCGCCGCTTGCTCGCCGGCACGGGCGAGGCCGATGCTTGCGGGCATGGCGCACATCCCACGCGTGTACACACCGGAGCACCTTAGCCCCGGTCCGTTGACCCTTTCCGGCGACACGGCCAGGCGGCTCACGGGCGTCATGCGCATCTCGCCCGGGGAACCGCTGCTCCTGTTCGGCGGCGACGGGCGCGAATGGCGGGCGACGGTACAGTCCGCGGCCCGCGGCGCCGTCCTCGTTGCCATCGAGGAGCAGGCGCGCCAAGAACCGCCTCCCCACGCGGTGGTCGAAACCTGGATCGGGGTTGTTCGTGCGAACCGCCTGGAAATCGCGCTGGAAAAGTGCGTCGAAGCCGGCGCCGACATCATCCGGCCGGTGGTCTGCGCGTTCTCGCAGCGCGGCGACGAGGTCTCGGCAGCGAAAGTCGAACGCTGGCAGCGCATCGTGATCGAAGCCGCCGAACAGAGCGGGCGGCTGTACCTCCCGGTGCTTCAGCCGCCCACGCCGCTCACCAAAGCCATCGCGGGCTTCCGGGGCGCGATGGTCGTGGCCGAGGCCGGAGGCCTGCCAGCCGACCGGGCGCGCCCGCGCCTCCCGGAGACGGGGCATATCGCGCTCGTCGTCGGGCCGGAAGGCGGGCTCTCGGCAGCCGAGACGGCGGCGCTGAAACAGGCCGGCGCGATCGGCCTATCGCTCGGGCCGTACATCCTCCGCACCGAGACGGCGGCAATCGTGGGTACCGCGGTGCTCCGTTCGCTTACCGCGTAGCCGGTGCCGGGCTGGTATTCTCTGGGCATGTTCGCGGCAACAAAGGGCATCGTCGTCACGTTCATCCTCTTCGCCGGCGCCTTCGCACTCCACGTTGTTGGCGGCGCGACCGACCAGGACTGGCTGTTCGCCATCGCCGTCGGGCTCATCTACCTGATCGCGACCGGGTACTCCGGGTTCGCCCTGCTCATCGCCGGGCTTGCGCGCTCGGGCACGCGGACGGCAAACCTCACCGACCTCATCGGCGGCGTGATCGGCTCGCTGCTCACGATCGGCGCGCTCTGGGCCACGAACGACCGTTCGTTCGCCGGCTGGCACTTTGTCGCGGGGCCGCTGCTCGAGTCGGCAGTCAGCGGGCTCGTGGTGTTCGTCGCCATCCAGTCGGGAGTTGCCCACAGCCACGCGCAGCCGGCTACTTCCTGAGGCGCGGGTCCCAGATATCGCGGAGTGCATCGCCGAGCAAGTTCGAACCAAGCACCACCAGGCTGATGGCGATGCCTGGGAAGACGACCACATGCCAGTAGCCCGAGCGGGCATAGGTGAGGTTGCTGCCGGACATGTCGCGGCCCCATGAGGCTTCGGTCGGACCGAGCCCCAGGAAGGCCAGGGCGGACTCGGCGAGGATGGCGGCCCCAATCGCGCCGCTCATGATGACCACAACCAGCGGCAGGAGGTTCGGGATGATGTGCCGCAGGAAGATGCGCCACTCCGAGCAGCCGACGGCCCGCGCGGCCTCCACATAGATCTGGTTCCGCTCGATGATCGTCTGGCCTCGCAGGATGCGGTTGCCGCCGAAGAGGGCGCCGATGCCGATGGAGATGATGATCGTCTTCAGGTTCGGCCCGAATGCCGTCCGCAGCATGAGGAAGAGGACGAGCCCCGGGAAGGCGGCGAAGGCCCCGCCCGGGGGCTGCAAAAGGAAGTCGACCAAGCGGCCGAAGTGCCCCCCGAGGATGCCCGGGAAGGCCCCCGAGCCGGCCCCGAGAAACACCGCCGTGAACGAAATGATGAGCGAGATCCGCGCGCCGGCCACGATCCGGCTGAACACGTCCTGGCCGAGGTTGTTGAGCCCGGCAGGGTGGGCCAGGCTCGGCCCTTCCAGCGGCGTACCGACGCTCAACTCGTCCGGGGGATAGGGGGCGAGGTGCTCGCCGAAGACACCGAGGACCACGAACACGACGAGCACGAAGGCCACCGGAG
>CALMIW010000553.1 GCA_937864275.1 uncultured Dehalococcoidia bacterium | reverse complement strand
CGATCAGCCACTCGTTGGCGGAGGAGCGCCGGCGCTGGAAGGCACGCTGGAAGTCGGCCCCACGGCGAACGTGGTCGCAGGGACGAAAGCGGCGGTCGGTCGGCCGCGGCGCCAAGGCCTTACTCCCAGGGGGGGCCCCCGCGGGGGGAGGCCGCGCGCTCGACCCCCGGGTCGCGCCCCCCTGGGGCGACCGCCGCTGCATGGTCGAAGACCGCTGGGGCAACACCTGGCAAATCGCGACCCGACGCTGAGCGATTCGGAGAACTACCGGATCATCTTCCGCCGCTTTGCTGCGTTGCTGCCTTTGCCCTTCGGCGCGTTCTGGCCGCCGCCCAGGGTGCGGATCTGCTCGTCGCTGGGGCCGCTGGACTTGGCGAGGACGGGAACTGCCTTCTTCGCCGCCGGCTCGGAACCGGCGCCGTTCTCGGTCAGGTTCGCGGCGGGCGTGGGAGCCGGCTGCGCCGCGACCGATTGTCCGTCCTGCTGGACGATGCGGACCTTGAAGACCGTCCGCGCGACCTGGCGCTGGATGTTGGCCACCAGCTGCTGGTACATGTCGTGGCCTTCGCGCTTGAACGCCACCAGCGGGTCGACCTGGGCATAGGCCTGGAGGCCGATGCTCTGGCGCAATTCCTCGATCGCCGTCAGGTGTTCGCGCCAGTGCGTGTCGATCGCTTCGAGGAGCAGCCAGTGCTCCACCTTGCGCACGTTCTCTTCGCCGATGCCCTGCTCGATCGCCTCGTAGCGGTCCTCGGCGCGGTCGAGCAGTTCGTCGGCGAGTTCGTCGCCGAGGTCCTGCATCTCCTCGAGCGACGGCACGTCCTGCGCCGGGAGGATCTCGCCGATCTCGGCGCGCAGCAGTTCGAGCGAGTCGATGTCTGTCGTCGAGGCGCCCTTTACCAGCCGCTCGATCTCCGGCAGGAGCATGTGGTCGATCACGTTCGCGCGCGTGTCGACGCCCTGGAGGATCATGTCGCGCTGCGAGTAAATCTGCTTGCGGTGCTCGTTGATCACGTCGTCGAATTCGACGAGCCGCTTCCGGATGTCGAAGTTGTGGCCTTCGACTTTCGTCTGCGCCTGCTCGATCGCCCGCGTCACCATGCGCGATTCGAGCGGCATCTCCTCGGTCATGCCGAGCTTCTGCATCATCCCCGGCACCCAGTCCGGCGAGAACCGCTTCATGATGTCGTCGCCGAACGAGACGAAGAACCGGGACGAACCGGGGTCGCCCTGGCGGCCGGCGCGGCCGCGGAGCTGGTTGTCGATGCGCCGGGATTCGTGGCGCTCCGTACCGATGACGTGGAGGCCCCCAAGGTCGGCGATCCCCGGCCCGAGCTTGATGTCGGTACCGCGGCCCGCCATGTTCGTCGCGATCGTCACGGCGGCGTTCTTGCCGGCGTCCGCAACGATGTGCGCTTCCCGCTCGTGCTGCTTCGCGTTCAGGACTTCGTGCGCGATGCCCTTCCGCTGCAAAAGCCCCGCGAGGTACTCGGACTTCTCGATCGAGGTCGTGCCGACGAGGACGGGGCGGCCCGCCTGGTACATCTCGTCGATCTCGTTCACCACCGCGTTGAACTTCGCCCGCTCGTTGATGTAGACCACGTCGGCATGGTCCTGCCGGATCATCGGCCGGTGCGTCGGGATGACGACGACGTCGAGGTTGTAGATCTTCGAGAACTCCTCCGCCTCGGTCTCGGCTGTACCGGTCATGCCGGCGAGCTTCTCATAGAGACGGAACAGGTTCTGGAACGTGATCGTCGCGTAGGTGATCGACTCTCGCTGGACGGTCACGCCTTCCTTCGCTTCGCAGGCCTGGTGGATACCATGGCTCCACCGCCGGCCCGGCATCAGGCGCCCGGTGAATTCGTCGACGATGATGATCTCGCCGTCTTTCACCACGTAGTCGCGGTCAACGCGCTTGAGGAACTCGGCATCCAGCGCCGCTTCGAGGTGGCGCGCCAGCCGCGGGTCGCCGCCGAAGACGTTCTCGATCCCCAGGTTCCGCTCGACTCGCGAGATGCCTTCCTCGGTGAGCGCGATGTGCTTGGACTTGTGGTCGACCTGGAAGTCGCGCTCCTCCTCGAGACCCTTCACAGCCCGCGCGAAGCGGACGTAGGTCGTGCTCGCTTCCTCGGCGTTCCCGCTGATGATGAGCGGCGTCCGCGCCTCGTCGATGAGGATGTTGTCGACCTCGTCGATGATGGCGAAGTAGAGCGGCCGCTGCGCCTTGTCGTTCCATTCGCGGACCATGTTGTCGCGCAGGTAGTCGAACCCGAACTCGTTGTTCGTGCCGTAGGTGATGTCTGCCCGGTACACGTCGCGGCGGCTGCACGGCCGGAGGTCGTCGAGCCCGCCCGTCGAGCCTTCTTCGCCGGGCCGGTAGCCCGGTTCGTACATGTACGAGATGCCGTTGTTCTGGATGATGCCAACGGTCATGCCCAGGGCCAGGTACACCGGCCCGTACCACGTGGCGTCGCGGCGGGCCAGGTAGTCGTTCACGGTGACGACGTGGACGCCCTTGCCGGCCAGCGCGTTCAGGTACACGGGCGAAACGCCGGTGAGCGTCTTGCCCTCACCCGTGCGCATCTCTGCGATGCGGCCCTCGTGGAGGGTGATGCCGCCCATCAGCTGCACGTCGTACGGCCGCTCGCCTACCTTCCGGGAAGCCATCTCCCGGGCGACGGCGAACGCCTCCGGAAGCAGGTCTTCGAGCGTTTCGCCCTCGGTCAGTGCTTCCTTGAACTCCGCCGTCTTGGCGGCCAGTTCCTCATCGGAGAGCGCGGCGATTTCGTCCGCGTAGCTGTTAATTTCGTCGACGATTGAAGAGAGCCGCTTGAGTTCCTTCTCGTTCGAATCTCCGAGGAGGCGGCCGATGAATCCGAGCTTGGGCATTTTCCCAGTGTACTTCAAAGCGGAAAGACGAATGAGAAAGCTCCTTCACACCATCCGAACATTTCACCCCGTTAGATCGCTCGCGCCAGCGCCGTAACCACCGCGGCCGCCACCACCGCCGCGAGGAGCGGCGCCCGCACCCACACGCAGGCGGCAGCCGCCGCCAGCCCGAGTGCCCGCTCATCCAGCACCACGCTGCGGCCGGACGCGAATGTGCCCGTGACGACGAAGGCCGCCAGCAGCGCCGGCGCGAGCGCGGCGACCAGTTGCAGCGCCCGCGGAGGCAACGCCCGCCCTCCGGCGACGACCGGCCCGGCCGCCTTCAACGCCATCGCCCCGGCGCCAACGGCGAGGACCGCGATCCACGGGTCGCTCACCGGCGCCACCATCCCGCGAAGCAGGCCAGCGACGCAGCGATGATGGGAACGCCCGCCTTTGTGAACGGCACCAGCGCGAGCGCTATCGCACCCCCGGCAAGGGCCGCGGCAACGCCCTGGCGCGTCTTCAACTGGGAGAGCAGCAGCACGAAGAAGAGTGCAGGGAAGGCTGCATCGAGTCCGAGAGCGTTCGGGTCGCCGAGGAAGTCGCCGCCGAAGACGCCGATGGCGGTACCGGCGACCCAGGAGACGTAGAGGGCTATGCCCGCGCCGAGCAGCGTCGCCAGGTCGAAGCTGCCGTCGCCCCGGTTCGCCACCGCCCACGACTCATCAATAACCATCTGCGCCTGGAAGAACCGCGAGAGCCGCGAGCCCGCGAACACCGGCGCCACCGAAAGGCCGATCGGGAGGTAGCGGCTGGCAGGCGGGATGGCGGCGAGCACCGCCGCCCCGAGCCCGCCGCCGTCGCTCAGCACCGAGACCGTGGCGAACTGCGACGCTCCGGTGAACGTCGTCAGCGACATCACGATGGGCGCGAGCACGCCGAAGCCGTTGGCCCGCGCGAGCACCCCGAACGAAACGCCGAACGCCCCTACCGCGATGCACAGTGGGATCGATGCGCGCGCGCCGCCGCGGAAGCCGGAAGCGCTGCGCTTCGGGCCTGCCCAAGGACGGAGATTCATGGGAAGTGAGCGAAGCACGAGAAGGCGGTAGCCGCCAGACGGTCAGGGTGGGGCGGCGATAATCCGTGCTATCTCGGCTTCGAACGACGCTGGGACGTCTATCCCCGGCCAAACCAATCCCGTGCTCGCATTGAACTCCCGTGATACGTGCGTCCCATCCTCCATGAGGAACTCCAGCGTGTACCAATCAGAGTTCTGCGGCGGAATCACCAGCGGGACCACCGGAGCGCTCATGATTGAATCGATCAACCTCATGAGGGCGGTCTCATCGAGCACACGGCCAACGAGAGGGGGCGGGTCGGCGATGACTCCGGGTTCGTTGAGCGCTGGGGCGTAAACGGAGAGGCCCATCGCTTTGTCTCGGAAGTCGAGCAGATCGGCGCCCGATTTCGCGCCCTCGAACTCACGCACCTCCAGCATGATTGGTTCCTGGTCGGGCACAGCGAGCGCCAGCCTGAAAGTCGGTGCGTATCCCACCACCGAGTAGACCAGCATCCCTTCGCTCAACCCGAAACTGTCTCCGTCGCGCGCGATGTCGCCCGCGGCGGGCCGGTTGCCCCGGACGCTCGCGAAACATATCTCGCCGACCTGTGGGCCGAGAAGGGTCGAAGGCACGCGCTCCGCGGGGATCACCGCTCCCATCACGTTGTTCTGCGAATACCAGCGGCCGAAGAACCGGACCGAAAATGGCCCGTCGGCTACCGGCTCGGGAGTTGGCGTGAGACCCGGACCGAGGGTCGGCGTGGGCGTGCGCGGGGGCGGACACTGAAACGGCGTCGCGGACGCCAGGACCACGGGCGAGGGTGACAGTCCCGGACTGCCCGGCACGTCGTCACCGCCGTCTCGGCTGGCGGCCCAGATCAGGACGGCTCCCGCTCCCAGGGCGACCGCGCCCGACGCCGCAGCAGCCCACTTGAGCATTGCAACCAGTGCTGAAGTGCTGCTGGTCTCGCGGGACGACTTCCACGCGGCGGCTGCCTCCTCGCGGCTCGCGACGCCCAGCTTCGACAGGATCTCGCTGACGTGGAACTTCGCTCCGTCGAGCGAGATGCCGAGGGCCTCAGCGATCTCGCCGTTCGAGTAGCCTCGCTCGATCAAGCGGAGGACCTGTCGCTGCCGTTCGGTCAGCTCAACGCCGGAACTTCTCCATCGGCGATACCCAGTCCTGCCCATGCCCGCCAGCCTAAGCGGCACGGACGCTCTGTCACTACCCGATTGGGAAACATAAGTCAGATAGTCGAGATGGCCCGCTCCCGGTCGAACGCTTTCAGCGCCGTTCGCCAGAGGAAGAAGTCCAGCGCGGCCACCACCGCGAAGAACACCAGCCAGGTCACCGGCGTCGCGGGGATCGTCCGCGTGACGACGAGCATGACCGGCAGCATTGCCGGCAGGAGGACGAGCCCGCTCAGGTGCTCGGCGATGCGGATGTCCTTGGCGCGGGCGGAGAACGCCATTCCCACCAGCGTGGAGAATGCCGCCAGCGCCGGCGCCAGCAGCACGAACCCGAAAGTCCACGTCCAGTCCAGCACCGGCCCCCGCACGGGCCCGTGGACCGCGACCAGCACGAACACCATGTAGGAGAAATAGATCGCCATCGATGCGCCGACGGTTGGGACCAGGATGGCAAGCACCTTGCCCGCCAGGAACTGCCTGTCGCTGAGCGGCAGCGTGAGGAGCGGCTCGAGCGTCCCCTGGTCGCGCTCGCCGATGACCGCGTAGGCCGACATCGTTGCCGGGATGATCACCGGCGAAAGGAAGAAGCAGAACATCGCCTGGCCGACCGCGAGGTTCGTCCCGCCGACAGACCGTTCCGGATCGAACACGGCCAGGTTCGCCATCGGAAGGATGAGGAACACAATCGGCAGGATGGTCGCAGTGAGCACGATGGTGCGGTGGTGGCGGTACTCCCGGAGCTCCTTGCGGACCAGGGCGCGAACGGGCGGCGCCAATGGGAACGCGGTCATGCTGCTGCCTCCAGTGTCTCCGGTTCAGTGCGCGCCATGAGTTCCAGGTACGCCTCCTCGAGGTCGCCGGCCTGGACCACGGAAAGGATCTGCCCGCCCGCGCCAACGAGGCCGGCGACCAGCCGGGGCGTATCGCGCGCGGCATCGTCCAGGTGGCAGAGCAGCCCCTTCACCGACCATTCGACGCTGCTCATGCCCGCCAGCGATTCGACCTGGCGGCGGAGCCCAGTATCCGGCGGCGTGGCCAGCTCGACTCTGACCACGCCGCCGAGAAGGCGGCCGCGAAGTTGCCTCGGGGTGCCCAGTTCGAGCAGTTTCCCGTGGCGAAGGATGGCGACCCGGTCGCAGAGGCGCTCCGCCTCTGCGAGCCGGTGCGTGTTCATCAGCACGGTGGTGCCGCCGGCGACCAGTTCGCGGATCATGCGTTCCATCGCCGTCGCTGCCGAGGGGTCCAGCCCGGAGGACGGCTCATCGAGCAGGAGCACCTTCGGCCGGTGGACGATGGCCCGGGCGAGCGCGACTCGCTGCCGCCAGCCCTTGGAAAGCTGGCCGACGCGCTCGTTCGCGCGCTCCCCAAGGCCGACGAAATCGAGCGCGGACGAAACCGCCTCCGCCGGCCGTTCCACCCCGTGGACGTCGGCCCAGAACGCCAGGTTGTCGCGCGCCGAGAGGCGCTCGTACAGGCTCGGCTTCTCCGGCATCACGCCGATGCAGCGGCGCACCGCCATCGCCTCGTCGACGACGTCGCGCCCGAGGATGGCCGCGCCGCCGGTCGTCGGCCGGATGAGCGTCGCAAGGATGCGCAGCGTTGTGGTCTTGCCCGAGCCGTTCGGGCCGAGGAGCCCGAAGACCTCGCCCTGCGGGATCGCCAGGTCGAGCGGCTGAAGCGCCACGCGCTCTCCGAACGTCCGGCCGGCGGACCGTATTTCGATGGCCGGGACAGAAACGGTCACGTTGTAGGTATCGGCGCGATCGCCCCC
>CALMIW010000552.1 GCA_937864275.1 uncultured Dehalococcoidia bacterium | reverse complement strand
CGCAGGTGGTCGCGTGACCGCCCTTGATGTCTCGGGATTCGCAGGACGGAAGCCGGTCGCGACTGGTCGCGACCGCGCGTCCCGTGTCTTGTCGCAGCGTTACCGCTCGGGCCGCTTCTTGGCGACCTTGTGCTGGCGGTCCTCGCGCACCCGCTCCGCTCGCTGCTCAGCGGCGAGCTTCGCGATGATCTCATCACGGTCTCCTGGCGTGTCCTCGTCGCCCGCGTGATAGGCGTCGAGAGGTTCGCCCGCATCAATCCGGGCATCAACCGCTTCCTGGGCCGCTCTTGCCTCGGCGAAAGTCTCTCCATGCGTCTCCGACGAGCCGACTTCCCGGGCCTTCTTTGCCTTCTCGGCCTCTTTGCGGCGCGCCTTCAGGTACCCGGACCGCTCGATCGCCTTTGTCATCGTGGATGACCCGCAACCGACGATTCTGGCAAGTTCGTTCCGGCCCGGGAAGAACCCGCCGTGCTTCTTGACGTGTGCCTCCGCCAGGCTCATGGCCTCTTGCCAGGTCATGGTGTCGGCCTGCGATGCCCTCGCACTGCCGCCGCTGCTGTCGCGAGCCGAACCGTTCACAATGGCCTCGATCATCGGCATGATCGCATCGCGGAACGCTGCGGCGATGTCCGCGGCGTTGGTCAGGTTCACCTGTGTCGGACCGGCCGTCTTCGAAGCGCCGCCTGGTTCCGCAGCAACCCCGCGCAGTGCGACGAGCGTCCCGGTGCCGTGAACCGGTGGCCGATCCTCAAGACTCCCGGCCTTCATCACAAAGTCGACGACCCGCTCACGGCTGCCAATGAGCGCCGCGTGGTCCCGGGTCAACTTCGGGTCCAGCGGCACGCCCAGATCCGCCCTCGCGAGCAGGCCGTGCTCGGTGAGCCGCCATTCGTCGCCACCGACTTTCGTCACTCTGAACGGCCGGACGGCCCCCTCGGATCCCCGACGCCATTGGTCGATCGCCGCGGACCATCGGCTCCAGGATTCCGCCAGCAAAGGCTCGATCGCCTGAAGCAGTCCGGCCTCCCCGGTCACCGCGACCGTCGCCTCGATAGCCTCTTCCTGACCCGCCATTCCCAGACGGATGGAGCTTCGGCGCTCCACAAGTCCTGCTCCCACAAGCAGCAAGATCGCCCGCTGTTCGGTCACTGAGAGCTGGTCAATGTCCACCGACTGCCACCGATCGGGGATACGCCAGAGGAGGGATTCAATCGCGTTGGTCAGTTCCTGATTCATGCGGTTGGAATGGTAAACCCCTGCACGACGGATCGCTCAAGGTCGTTGCGGTGGTTTCAGGACCGGTATCCCGACGAATTGCGTATTCAGAGGAATGGGGCGGGCCCGACGCGGCCCCGGCTGGCGGCCGCCTATCGGCGGGATCGGGCGAAGAGCACGGGGACCCTTCCCGTCATCTCGCCACGTATCGACGTGCGATCCACTTGTACGATTCATCCGCGAGCAGGATCGTCAGAGCCAGCCCGGCGAGCGCCGCCCATGTTGTGAGGTCGATCGGTCCCAAGTGAAGAACCCTTGCCAGCCCGGGCGTGTGCATCGCCAGCACGTGAACGCCAAACGCGCCCAGTGTCCCGATCAGTAACACTGGTGAGCGAAGGGGCGAGAGCGCGAACGCCGAGCGGGTCTCCGAGCGGCTGTTGCCGAGCTGGATGTTCTCGAAGAGGACCATGAGCAGCAGGAGCGCGTTCCGGGCGTCCTCTTCGGACCAGCCGTTCCTCAGCATCCATGCAAACGCCGAGAAACCCACGCCACCCATGACGATCGCGGAGACCGCGACACGCCGCAGCATGGCCCGATTGAGGATGCGCTCGTTCGCGGGTCGAGGTGAACGGCGCAGCTCATCGCCTTCCCCGGGCTCGAAGGCCAAGGCCACGTCCTGGATGCCGTTGGTCACGAGGTTCAGCCAGAGCAACTGTGCGGGCAGAAGGGGCAAGGGCAGCCCGGCGGCGACGGCCAGCGTGGCGAGCAGCACCTCGGCCGCACCGGAGGAGACCAGCAGGAACACCACCTTGCGGATGTTGCTGTAGGCGATGCGTCCCTCTTCGACGCCCGCGACGATGGTGGCGAAGTTGTCATCGCTGATGACCATGTCCGCGGCATCGCGGGCTACGTCTGTGCCGCCACGCCCCATCGCAACTCCGATGTTGGCGGCGCGGAGCGCCGGAGCGTCGTTCACGCCATCTCCGGTCACGGCCACGAAGCGCCCCGCCTTGATGGCCGCCCGCACAATGGCGAGTTTCTGATCTGGCGCGACACGAGCAAAGACGCGGATTCGATCGACAGTCGCGGCGAGCTCGGATTCCGATGACGGCAGGTCGGCACCAATCAGGACCTCTGAAGGGTCGCTGGCCAATCCCAGTTCTCTCGCGATGGCCAGCGCCGTGACCGGATGGTCGCCAGTGATCATCGATACGTCGATACCCGCTTCACCACAGCGAACGATCGCGTCGCCGGCGCCAGGGCGCAGCGGGTCCATCATGCCAACGAACCCGCGCAGCGTCAGGCCGCGGGGTTCGTCGCCGGGGCCCGGGCGAACTCCATCCGCCGTCCCGTCGGCTAAGGCGAGCACGCGCAGGCCACGGGCGGCCATCGCGGAGGCGACTTCAAGGGCCGCTCGCCGGAGTTCGGGTGCCGGAACGCACATGTCCAACACACGCTCGGGCGCTCCCTTCACGAACACACGGAGCGCACCGCCGTCGTGGTGATAGCTCGCGGCGAAGCGGCGTTCGGGCTCGAAGGGCACGCGGTGACTTTCAGGCGTGCGTTCGAGCGCGGCCTCGCGCAGGACGCCCAGTTTGTGGGCCATCGCAAGCAGAGCCACATCGGTGGGGTCACCACGCCACGCCCACGAACCCGCTCGCTCGTGCAGGTCGCCCTCGTTGCAGAGGACCGCTACCAGCGCAAGATCACGGATCCGTGAATCGGTATCGGCTGTCGCGGCGGGGGTACCGGCGTCAAGCGGCGTCACCTCGCCTTTGGGCGCGAACCCCTCCCCGGAGACCGCGGATCCCTCCCCGGTCGGCAGCCGGATCTCCCGAACCGTCAGCTCGTTGCACGTCAACGTGCCGGTCTTGTCGGTGGCGATGAGCGAGCAACTGCCCAGTCCCTCGACCGCCCCTAGGCGACGCACGATCACGCCCCGCCGGGCCATCCGACGGCTGGCGACGGCGAGGGCAACGGTGATCGCAACCGGCAATCCTTCGGGGATTGCCGAGACGGCCAGCGCCACGCCGAACATTGCCATTTCCGCCCACCCTCGCCCGTGAGCGACGACGCCGAGCACGGCGACTGCGCCCGCCGCGGCGAGCACCCAAACGCCGATGGCGCGGCTGAATCGCTCCAGCCGCACCGTGAGCGGTGCGACCCCTCCCGGGCCCGAGAGCACGTCTCGGGCCAATCGTCCGACCGCCGAGGATGCGCCCGTGGCCACCACCACAGCCCTGGCCCGACCCTGTTGGATGGTGGACCCGGCGAAGAGCATGTTGTGCTGGTCGGCGAGCGGCGTCGCCGGCGCGCCGAGCCACAGAGCATCCTTCTCGACCGGGAGCGATTCACCGGTAAGAAGTGACTCGTCCACACGCAATCCCTGGGCGGAGATCAGGCGGGCATCGGCGGGAACCCGTGCGCCCGATTCGAACCACAAAATGTCACCGGGCACGATGCGCTCGGCCTCGACCTCGATCGATTCACCATCGCGGACCACGACGGCCGCGAACCGCAGCAACTTCTGGAGAGCGCGGGTGCTCCGTTCAGCCCGCAATTCCTGAATCCCGCCGATGAGCGTGTTCACCACAAGCACGACCCCGATGAACGCGGCGTCGGTCACATCGCCGATGACCAGCGAGAGCCCGGCGGCCAGAAGCAGGACGAAAATGACCGGGCTGGCCAGTTGCCGCCCGAAGATCCGCCACCACGCCGTCGGGGGTCGGCGCGGCAGGGTGTTGGGGCCGTGACGGTCCAGTCGCGCGGCGGCCTCGGTGGCGGCCAATCCTCGCTCCGCGTTCGAAGTAAACGTGCCGACCGCCTCTTCGGCGGGCAACGCGTGCCACGGGTGGGCTGCAGGAACCAGAGGGTCTATTTCATGGAGTGAAGTCACGCGGGATCCTCCCGGCGTGACCGTCCCGACATCTCCGCCTTCGTCTGCAGGAACTCTGCCAGTTCTGCTGCATCATCCGTGCCGATCCGGAGCGTGCCGGCACCCCGGCGGATTACCACGCAATCCCATCCCCAGAGGTTGTACGTCCAGCCGCGGCCGGGGATGTAGTGGATACCCCAGCCATCGATGACTGACGACCGTCCAACCTCCACGGCTGTGATGGACGAATAGATAACGATCGTTCCGAAGATGGGAAGCGGTCCGTACCGGACCGAGAGATGCTCGCCGCGGTCCTCGACGGTCAGGTGCCAGAATGAGGCGGCCAGAAGGACGAATGCACCGGCGAGCAACCCGACCAACAGGCCTGCTGGCGGGGTGCCCCACAGGGCGAACGAGAGGCCCCCGAGCCCGGTCGCGATGACGAGCAGCACCCAGCCGAGCGGCGCGTGTTGTGTGTGGTGGTAGTTCATGCCATCGCTTC
The DNA here is from genome assembly GCA_937864275.1 of uncultured Dehalococcoidia bacterium. Classification (GTDB taxonomy): domain Bacteria; phylum Chloroflexota; class Dehalococcoidia; order Tepidiformales; family Tepidiformaceae; genus Amarobacter. The sequence continues at coordinate 4,852 of CALMIW010000552.1, read as the reverse complement.
AGACCGGGCTCAGCGTGAGCCCGGCCTTGCCGTTGCACGTTCAGCCCGGCGGACGGGATTGGACGGCCGCGCCATCCGATGGACCCGCGGCCAGCGAATGGATGAAGCCCTCAGGCTTGACGGCGAGCACCGAGCACTTCGACTCGCGCAGGGCCCTTTCCGCCGAGCTTCCCAGCAGCAGGTCGCGGAGGTTCGTCCGCCCACGTGTGCCCAGCACGAGCAGGTCCGCACCGACCTGCGTGGCGTACTCAACGATCCCCGAGCGGTGCCCCTGGTAATCGAAGAGTGCGAACGTGGGCTTGAGATAGTCGATCTCCCGCCCTAGTTCGCCGGCGAAGGCGTTCAGGCGACGTTCGAGCCCGGCTCGATACTGCGACTGGAAGTGCGGGTCGGCCTCGGGCGTCGGGGCACGGTAGTGGAGTTGATGCCACGGGGCGTCGAAGACGTGGAGCACATGCAGCGCCGCCCCGTCCTGCGTCGCCACGCGGGCGGCCTGGTCGAGCGCGAGCAGCGATGTCGGCGAGAAGTCCACGCAGGCCACGACCGCCTTGAACGGTCCGTGCTGGGTGTCTCGCACGAGCAGCACCTTAGTCATGGCGTGGCGGACGCATGAGGTCGCGGCCGTTCCGAAACCCACCTCCGGTGGTCGGTTTCCGTAGGCCCCGATCACGAGCAGGTCGGCCTTGGCATCCCCTGCCGCTGCGAGGATGCCGCGGATGCGGTTGTCGATGCGGACCTCGATCGGTACTTCAGTCGCGCCCGCGACGGTCGCCGCGAATCCGTTCCACGCCTGCTTGGCGTCCGCGATCAGCCCTTCGCGCACGTTCTCCTGGAAGGCGGACATCGCCTCCTCAAGTTCGGCGGCTACAAGTGTGTCGATGACGTGCACGGCGTGCACGGCGGCACGGTTCCATTGGGCGATGCGGATGGCCTCTCGCAAAGCGGCTGCGGAGCCTTGGGAGAAGTCGATACCCACGACGATGGAGGTGATGGTGTTCATGTGCGTGCTTTCCGTTTAGAGTGTGATGTGTCGATCGGAATGGCTCTCTCCGGGCCGCGGAGACTCCGGGTAGCTTGTGCTAACAGGCGCTGGACCACCGGGTGCATAACGCGCCGCTGCACGGCGATGGCGTAGTAAGTCTCGCGCACGCCCCGGACCCACCCAACTCGCTCGACGCCGAACTGCCGCCGCACCTCGTTTTCGATCATCGCGGTGGCAGGAAATGCCGCGAGCCCGCCGCTGCCAAAGGTCTTCAGGAGCTCTCGATCCTCGAACTCGGCGAGAACCACCGGTTCGATCTTGTTGGCCGCGAACCAGCGGTCGAGAGATTCTCGGAGCATCGTGTTGCGGACGGGCAGGTAAAGCGGGGCTCCGTGGAGGGAGCGTGGGAAGCCGCGCCGGAGTTGCTTGGCGAGCGACGGATGGGCAAAGATCGCCATCGCTGTCTCGAACACGGGATGGCTGACCGCCCGCACGCGCGAACTGTCCGGGTGTGGTCGATCCGCGATCACAAGATCCAAGTGGAAGAGCCCAAGCTCAGCCAAGAGTTCATCGATCCGCCACTCGCGGCACACCAGCCTCACGTCCGAGTCTTCCTTGAGAAGGGGCTCAAGGATCTTGCGGATGATCGGCTTGGGAACAAAGTCCGACGTACCCACATGCAGCACACGAGGCTGGCCGGTGTATCGGCCGGAGAGCGCATCGGGGATTTCCGAGGAGATCCGGAACATCTCGTCCGCGTGGCGGAAGACGATCTGGCCGGCCTCAGTGAGTTCGATGTTCCGCCCACGACGTGTGAGCAGCGCCGCGTTGAGTTTTTCTTCGAGCGACCGGATCTGAGCGCTCACCGTTGGCTGCGCGAGACCGAGTTCTTTGGCCGCCTGTGTGAGGTTGCGGTGCTTGCCGGCGAGCCAGAAGTAGAACAGGTGGTTGTGGTTCAACGGACTCGCCATGAACAAGTATAACGCGGCCGCGAAGATGGCCTGCCTTGGGTCACACAAGGTTTAGCCTATTGGTCTTGGCGGACGAGAACCGCTACCACTACTCATGGCAGTATCCGCACATCCTGATGACCTGCGGGGCGCGCCGCGACCACGCTCTCTGTACCGTGCCGGCGCGACCGCCTGGGCTATACCTCAACCCACCCATGTCAGGAGGGGCGATGCTCGATTGGGGGAAAGCTCAGCCCGCCAAAGGTCCTCGGCCGGATCTGCAGGGCTCTGACATGGACTCATCGGCCTGGTACACACTGATGCCCTTGGCAGAGGCGCTCGCTGCGGAGATGAAGGCCGCGCGAGAACGCACTTTGAAGGCACCGCAACTCACCGGAGGCGACTGCGAGGACTGCCGGACCAGTGAAAGGAAGGAGCCATCGTCGGGTTCGATCATGACCAACCCATTGACCGACATTGTGAAGCGGGTCTCCTCGACGCCAGTTTTGCTGGTCGCGACCGACTACGACGGCACCTTGGCCCCACTGGTTGAGCGCCATGACCGCGCGGTAGCCAACGTCGCTGCGGTGGCTGCGCTCTCACGACTTAGCATTGTCCCTCACACACACGTCGCTGTGGTTTCGGGGCGGGGGCTTGCCGATCTCCAATCGCGGCTTGGAACGCAGCCTCGATGGGAACTCTCTGGTAGCCACGGCGCGGAGATCGCCGGAGAACCTGATCGACCGGTGCCTGCAGAAAGTCGGAGGCAACGTGGTGAGCTCGCGGCCTTGCTCACCTCAATCGCCGCCGAGCATACTGGATGCTCTGTAGAGCCCAAGCCTCGAGGTGTGGCGTTTCACTATCGGAGCGTTTCAGACGAGCGCGCCGGGGCGGCGGTTGATGCAGTAACGGCTCTCGCTGGGCAGTTCCCCGCGTTGACCCTGCGTTTCGGGTCGATGGGGATCGCTTTCCTAGCCCACAAGTTCACCAAGGCCGACGGGCTCCGGAACCTACGGCATCGCACGGGAGCTTCCGCGGTGATCTTTATCGGTGATGACCTGACCGATGAGCACGCATTCCTCTCTCTCACTCCCAGTGACGCCGCGGTGAAGGTCGGCCCTGGCGACACACGAGCTCAGTATCGCGTGGGGAGTGTCGACGATGTCGCACGGCTGCTCATGCTTTTGGCAGACGAGCGTGAGGCATGGGTCCGGGGCCGCACGCTCACGCCCATCACCGCCCACGCAGTGCTCTCGGACCAGCGAACATTGGCGCTGGTGACGCCAGCCGCGAGGGTGACATGGCTGTGTCTTCCCCGGCTCGATTCACCGCCGGTGTTCGCGGAGTTGCTCGGCGGCCCGGGTGCGGGCTTCTTCGAGGTCGTCCCGGTGGAAGATGTGGGGAGCCCGTCTCAACTGTATGACGGGGACTCGCTGGTGTTGCAGACACGTTGGCGCAACTGCACGGTCACCGATTATTTGGACTGCGGCTCGGGACGGGCTTTCCAGCGCGCGGGGAGGACCGATCTCATCCGCGTGATCGAGGGGACCTGCGCATGCCGCGTTCGATTCGCGCCACGACTTGATTTCGGCCGTGTTGCGACACGCCTGAGCGTGCGAGAGCATGGCTTGGAAGTCGAGGGCAGTTCGGATCCCATTCTCCTCTACGCGCCGGGAGTTCAATGGCAGATCAACGAGGACGGCATCCACCAGACTGCCGAGGCCGAGATCAACCCCAGTGCCGGGCAGATCGTGCTCGAACTGCGGGCAGGGTCTGCCAACGACCGACCTCATTCTCATCCGGAATCGCAGAGACGCCAAGCCACGCAACGCTTCTGGAGCACGTGGGCGGGATCGCTCCGACTACCCCGCGTCGCGACCGAGCAGGTCCGGCGTAGCGCGATTATGCTTCGAGCACTTGTGTACGGTCCGACCGGCGCGATTGCGGCGGCCGCGACCACCAGCCTGCCCGAGCATCTGGGCGGTCAAAGGAACTGGGACTACCGCTACTGCTGGCCGCGCGATGCGGCGATGGCCGCTGCCGCGCTCGTGCGTCTGGGCAACACTGGCACCGCGATGCGATTGCTCGACTGGCTGGCTCGCGTCCTGGATCAGTGCGAATCGCCGGGCAGGCTGCGGCCGATCTATACCGTCGAGGGACGTGACCTGGGCCCAGAGGCTGAGATCGGCGGGTTGTCGGGCTACGGAGGCAGCCGGCCGGTTCGCGTTGGCAACGCCGCTGCCCAGCAGGTCCAACTTGACGTGTTCGGACCCATTACCGATCTAATTGCGCTGCTTGCCGAGAGTGGAGCCCCCATCTCGCCGGATCACTGGCGGATGACCCGTGCGATGGTGGATGCCGTGGAGGCTCGCTGGCGCGAGCCGGACCACGGCATCTGGGAGATTCGCGGAGAGCGAGAGCACCATGTGCACTCCAAGGTCATGTGTTTCCACACCGTTAACCGCGCATTGGTCGTCCACGACTGTGTGATCGGACGCAGCAGTCCCGCGTGGGTCGCTCTACGCGACAGCATCCGCGAGGACGTGCTCGCCCGCGGGTTCAATACTTCGCTTGGTGCCTTCTCCGCGGCGTATGACCGACCGCACTTGGACGCCGCGACACTCTCGGTCGGCCTCGCGGGGCTCGTAGATGTACACGATCCTCGCTTTGTCGCCACGGTCGGAGCGGTCGATAAGCACCTGCGAGCGGGCGGGACGGTGTACCGCTACCGCTTCGATGACGGTCTTCCGGGCCGAGAGGGTGGGTTCCACTTGTGCACCGGCTGGTTGATCGAGGCGCTGGCCCTGAGCGGCCAGGAGGCCCATGCGCGCGAACTGTTCGACGTGCTGCTCCATGCGGTCGGTCCGACGGGGATGCTGTCGGAGCAAGTCAACCCAGAACTGGACACACCGCTCGGCAA
>CALMIW010000551.1 GCA_937864275.1 uncultured Dehalococcoidia bacterium | reverse complement strand
CAAGGCCACCACGCTCGACCTGTCGTCCCTGGAGAGATGGGCCGCCTACGCACGAGCCGTCGAGGCACGAGCCACCCACCTCATCGGCGGCGACCCCGGTCACGCGAACGAACGCCTCGCCCGCCTAGATCACACCGCTCGCCACGTGGTCGTTGGTCATCGGGTGAAGGCGTGGGATCGACGCAACATCGGCACCGTCACGGCCGTCGACGACAGCGTCGGCACCGCTCAGGTTGAGTTCGTTTCGTCGAAAGGCACGACGGCGGTCCGGACGTTCAACTGGGATGACATCACCATCGTCGACCCGCCACACCCGAAGCCGCGCCAACTCACCGACATCGCGGCGGCAACCATCGAGCGAACCGCAGCGGACATCCACGACCGCCTCGACCGATGGCACGCACACCTCTCCGCCGCAGGAGTACAACCCAACGACGCCCATGTGTACGCCGAAGCGGCAACGCTCGCAGTCGATCGCGCCGCTGCATCACTCCGCGCAGCTGAATCCCCCTGGCTGGTTGCACTGCTCGGCACACGCCCGGTCGACAACCCGGCGGCGACGCAGGTCTGGGAGGACACGGTACGAGAAGTCGCTGCGCATCGTCTCCGCGCAGGCATCGTCGACTCCCAGAACCTGGGAGACGAAACGGTGTGGCCGGCGATCTCAGCCACAGTCGCCCACGCGCGAGCCTGGCTCGACGACATCGCCGACCCCACCCTCACGCCAACGTTGCGAACGCGAACGCCCGACGAGCTGCAGCAGCGCCAGGTCGAACTCGACGCCATCCTCGCCACCGCGCCAGCAGACGTCCGAGGCCTCATCCAGAAGATGCAGTCCATGGCACCGCTGCCGTTCGAAGAACTCGAGGATCTCCTGGCTGGTCTCACGTCGGCACATCGTGAGCGCCAGCTCTGGATCCTGCAGCACTGGCCGCACGTCGTGGAAGTGGGCGACGTCACCGGAGCGCTTCGCGCCGCGACCGTCGGATCGGACCCTCAAGCGGCGGTCGTTGAGCTGATGATCTGAGCCACCCCGATGGCCGGTGCGGCCTACGCGGGATCGCGAATGCGGGCGAGCAGGTGCCGCATGACGGCGGTCGTGGTGTGAAGGCGAAACGTCGCCTCCTCCTCAGTCGTCGTACCGTGGTGCGCCCCGCGCTCGTTACTGACCCCGACCATACCTTGAAGGAGTTTGGTCTCGTCGCCATCGAGGAGGCCGGCCGTTCGGAGCAACTCTGCAGCGCCCTTCGGATCCGAGGTGCGCTTTCCGTGACGAGAGCAGAGTTCGATAAGGGTGTTCTCGAGGCACGATCTCAACTGTCCATTGCTGGCCTCGAGCCGGCCATCGGTGAAGCTGTCGACTGCCTGTCGGTAGTGGCGCGCCGCAACGGCCAACTGTCGTTCGCGTAGCCGCGACTCAAGCAGGGAGACTTCCGCCGTCATCGGTATCGAGCCGGCCCCGGCAGCGACGAGCCGGCCATCCACCAGCTCGTATCCATCAACTCTCAGTGCGGCGATCAGCGGTCGCAGGTTCGCATTGGGGTTGCCGTTGCGATCGAGAACGTCACCGCCGAATCGGTCCTCCACGACGGACCTGATCAGGTCGAGGACGGGTGCTCCGTCGCCCTCGGCTGACTCATGAAGAGCGCGAATGAGCGCGGTGCTGCGTTGAAGCTTGTTGCTGCCGTCGCTGTCGGCGACGTCGAAACGCGTGTAGAGCACGCTGATCTCGCTGTGCGAGTAGCACCGCTCGATGCAGCTGGCGAGTTCAGCGCGCACCCGGCCCGAGAAGGCGGGCACCCTTCGGGCGGACATGGGCCTCAGCGTAGTGGCGGACCTCTTGC
>CALMIW010000550.1 GCA_937864275.1 uncultured Dehalococcoidia bacterium | reverse complement strand
TCGACCCGGCTACCACCTTCCTCGAACTGAGCCCGCTCGCCGCCGCCGGCGTCTACGAAGACGACGTCCCCTGCGCCGGCATCGTCACCGGCATCGGCGTCGTCCACGGGCGCGAATGCGTCGTCATCGCCAACGACGCCACCGTGAAGGGCGGCACCTACTACCCGGTCACCGTGAAGAAACACCTCCGCGCCCAGGAAATCGCCGAGGAGAACGGCCTCCCCTGCATCTACCTCGTCGATTCCGGGGGCGCCTTCCTCCCACTCCAGCACGACGTCTTCCCCGATAAGACGCACTTCGGCCGCATCTTCTACAACCAGGCCCGCATGAGCGCGAAGGGCATCTACCAGGTCGCCGCTGTCATGGGCTCCTGCACCGCCGGGGGCGCCTACGTCCCCGCCATGAGCGACGAAACCGTCATCGTCCGCGGCACCGGCACCATCTTCCTCGGCGGCCCGCCGCTCGTGAAAGCCGCCACCGGCGAGGTCACCACCGCGGAGGAGCTCGGCGGCGCCGATGTCCACACCCGCATCAGCGGTGTCGCCGACCACTTCGCCGAAGACGATGGCGAAGCCCTCCGCATCGTCCGCTCCATCATCGAAAGCATTCCGGCCCGCAAGCACACCCCCTGGGAGACCGCCCCGCCCGAAGAGCCCGTACACGACCCCGACGAGCTCTACGGCATCGTCCCCGCGGACCTCAAGCACTCGCTCGACGTCCGCGAGGTCATCGCACGCCTCGTCGATGGCTCCCGCTTCCACGAGTTCAAGGCGCGCTACGGAACGACGCTGGTCTGCGGCTTCGCCCGGATAATGGGCTACCCCGTCGGCATCGTCGCGAACAACGGCATCCTCTTCGGCGAAAGCGCGCTCAAGGGCGCCCACTTCGTCCAGCTCTGCGCCCAGCGCAAGACGCCGCTCGTCTTCCTCCAGAACATCACCGGCTTCATGGTCGGCCGCCAGTACGAGAACGCGGGCATCGCCAAGGACGGCGCGAAGATGGTCACCGCCGTCGCCTGCGCCGATGTGCCGAAGTTCACCGTCGTCATCGGCGGCAGCTTGGGCGCCGGCAACTACGCCATGTGCGGCCGCGCCTACGGCCCCCGCCAGCTCTGGATGTGGCCGAACGCGCGCATCAGCGTCATGGGCGGCGAGCAGGCGGCATCGGTCCTCCTCCAGGTGCGCCTGGACCGGGGCGACCAGCTCTCCCCCGAGGACCAGGAGCGCTTCAAGGCGCCCACGATCGAACGCTACGAAGCGGAGGGCTCGCCCTACTTCAGCACCGCCCGCCTCTGGGACGATGGCGTCATCGACCCGCTGGATACGCGGCGCGTGCTCGGTCTGGGCATCGCCGCCTCGCTCAACGCCCCCTTCGGCGACACGCAATGGGGCATCTTCCGCATGTAGGACGGCTATACTGGCACCATGGTCGCCACGAAGCCGATGACGCTGGACCAGTTCCTCGAACTCCCGGAGACAGAGCCTCCCTCCGAGTTCGTCTGCGGGAGGATCGTCGAGAAGCCCATGCCAACGTGGTTCCACAGCAGGATAGCCGCGCGGCTTGCGGCACTCCTCGAGATGTACCTGATGGAGCACGACGAGGGCTACGTCAACGTCGAACTTCGGCATGCGGCCCGGGCTGAGGCGAGGGCGTATGTGCCCGATCTCTCGGTGACTCGGTGGGAACGCGCCCCGAGCACACTGGCCGAACGCCGCGAAGGAGCCATCGAGACGACACCGGACCTCGCTGTCGAGATCGTCTCTCCCGACGACCGGCCCGGCCGCGTGGCCGACAAGCTCGCGTTCTACCTCCGGGCGGGCGTGCCACTCGTCTGGATCATCGACCCCGATGACCGGACGGTTTCCGTCTACCGGCCCACCGAACAGGTTCGCGTGCTCTCCGAGGCGGACACGCTCGACGCGGCCCCGGTGTTGGCGTCGTTTTCCCTCCGGTTGGCCGGCCTCTTCGGCGTCCTCAGCGAACGCGCGCGCGACTGACCTCCGCGCCCTTGTGTGAACAACCTCTCAGGGCCTTGGGATGTGCCGCGGGCGCCCGGGAACTTTCGAGCGCACCCCGTCGTTAGACATTCCAGAGGGGAGACTCTTCCCAGGAGGACTTGGTGTCTTCGAACACTTCCGTGATTCCACGAAGGCCACTCGCGTGGCTCATCGCAGGTGCGGCAGCCGCCGCTTTCTTCGCCGCCGGCATCGGCGTCGCACGGGCCACCATGGACGACGACGGTGACGACAGCGAGACCGTCGCGCCCGACGTCTTGAGCCCCGGCATTTCGCAGGGCGGCGGTGCGCCCGCACCGAACACCCCGGCCATCGCCGGCGAGGACAAGGGCGCCGACGCCGGCCGTTCCGGGCTCGCCTCGTACGCCGGCTGCCGGGCGCCGCTGCCCGCGGGCGTCGTCACCGCTTCCGGCATCGACCCCGCGAAGGCGGGCTTCGTCCCCGCGCTGCCCGGCGAGGCATTCGCGGCGCTTTCGGCCTCCATCGGCGCCGTCGGCGATTGTGACAAGGATGGCAACGCCACATCCGGCGACCTCACCCTCGATAGCGCGTGGACCCACACCGCCAGCGGCCTCGATGCCTACATCTCCCAGCGCGCCACCAGCGAGCGGGTCGCCAACGTCCTCCGCCAGGACTCCGCCACGTTCTGGGACAACGGCTACGTCTTCACCGTGGGCGTGAACTCGTACCACATCCTCCCCGCGGCCACGCGGGACGCCGAGAACGGCAGCAGCCCTGCCACATCCTCCGGCGCCACCGACGGCGTGACTCGCACCGCGCCGGCCTCGACGCCGGTCTCGCCGAACCCGGACCCGCGCGCGGCCGAAGTGCTGCGCGAGCTCATCGCCCAACTCGCACCCGGTGCCGACCTTCGCTGCTTCTGGACACTCGGCACGGGCGACTGGACCTCGCTCGCGACGGTGGGCGTGGGCGATCCCCGCTCCGCGATCCCTGCCGGGTACACCGAGCAGGGCGTGCAGGTCACGTCGTTCGCACCGCCCGCCGATGGCTGCGATGCGAGCCTCAAGCCCAGCGACGGCTTCAGCTTCAACGCGAACTGGCAGAACCGGGACGCCAACAACTTCGGCTACATCGGCATCTCGGTGTACGGCTACGGCGGGAGCGCCAGCTATCCCGGCCAGATCGGCGAATGGGGCGCGAACTGGGCGAACAACGGCCTCCAGTTCTCCGTCTACGCCAAGGCAGAGAAGCCGCTCGGGATCGATGCCATCCGCGTGATCGCGAAGGCGCTCGACTCGCAGTTCAACGAAGCCTGCTTCATCAAGGAGCGCCAGCTCACCGACGCCGACCTGCCCGGCCTGGGCTTCTCGCCCGCGAAGGCGCCGGACGGCTACACGCTCGACGCATCCAGCATGATCGCCTCGGAGATCGGCGCCGGCTGCGAAAAGCCCGAAGGCTGGGAGCCCAGCTACAACCTCAACTGGACGTTCACGAAGGGCGCCGACACCATCAACGCTTCTGCCAACCGCTACGGCTCGTCGCAGGTTGGCGATGGCTCGGGCTACCAGTCCACGAACTCCCTGTCGTGGGTGTCGGCGAACGGCACGAACTTCTCGGTCAACGCCTATTCCCGCGGCATCAACCCGACCGTGCCGAAGGACGACCTCATCGCGGTCGCGAAGAGTATCGACCCCGCCTTCGACATCTCGAAGCTCAAGGAGGCGCCGGATGTCGAGAAGCCGGCAGTCGACCTCCCCGAGCGGTCGGCGCGCTAGCAAACGGTTCTCAGCCGGTTCACCCGCCAGGACGGGCGAAGAAAAGGGGCCACGCGAGCACACCTCGCGAGCCCCTTCTTCGCGTCCCGGCGGTTAGCCGGAGCGCAGGCGTGTTGCCCGACTTCAGACGAGTTCGACGAGCGGATCGCCGTCGCGGACGACGTCGCGTTCGCGGACGTGGACGGTCTTAACGACGCCGTCGGACGGGGCGGTGATGCGGTGTTCCATCTTCATCGCTTCGAGGACGAGGAGGAGCTGCCCCTCAGCCACCGGGTCGCCCTCCGCCACCCGGACCGCGGCGATCGTCCCGGCCAACGGCGCGGTAACGGCGGTGACGCCTTCGGCGGCCGCATGCGCGCGGCGGGGAAGGGGTGGCGGCGGGACGAGG
>CALMIW010000549.1 GCA_937864275.1 uncultured Dehalococcoidia bacterium | reverse complement strand
ACCGGAACCCGATGCGGGGCGCGCGCCACTTCGTCTACCAACTGCAGACCAACCCGCCGACCTGGGGCGCCCGCGCGGCAGAACCCGTGGAGCGGGACCTGTTGCCCCATGCCGCCGACCTGGCGGGCTGGCTCTCGGGGAGTGCGATTGCCGACATCCAGTCGGTGTCGCGCGGGCCCTCCAGCGCGTCGGGGACGTTTCTGCTCGAGAACGGCGGCCGCTTCGAATGGCGCGTCGCCCACCGGGAGAGCTTCTCGGAGTCGCTCACGTGCGACGGCACGGCTGTCCCGGCGGCCATTCCGGGGCCGGTGGGCGAAGCCCTCCGGCGGCTCCGCCGCGCACCGACGGCCGCGGTCGCCGGGCTCTCGGCGCTCCTGGCGGACTGGGCGGCTTCGTTCGATGGCCCGCGGCCGGCGACGCTGCCGGGCATCGACGCGGCCCGTTCTTGCGCCCGGGTGATCGAAACCGTCGAACGCGTAGCATCCTCGCCATCGCCATGAACCCCGTCGCCGTCAGCGTCATCATCCCGGTGAGGGACGACCCTCGGGTCTTCCGCGCGGTTGAGTCGGTGCTTGCCTGCGCTGGGGAGGCGGCTTCACTGCAGGTGATCGTCGTCGACAACGGCTCGCCGCCGGCTTTCGCGGAGGACCTGCGCACCCGGTTTGGCGGCGATGTGGAGTTGATGGAGGTTGCGGCGCCGGGGGTGTACGGGGCGCGAAACCGCGGCATCGAAGCGTCGAACGGCGACGTCATCTTCTTCACCGACGCGGACTGCCTGATCCGGCCGGGTTGGGTCGCAGCCGGACTGGAGACGATCGCGGCGGGGGCGGATATCGCGCAGGGGTATTCCGGGAGCCTCGGCGATTCGCCAGTGCGGCGGCTGATCCAACTGCGGTACGAAGCCCACCTGCGGAGGCTTGCGCCGGGCGACCCGACGGAATGTGACACGCGGAACCTCGCGGTCCACCGGCGCGTGTTCGAGACGATCCGCTTCGAGGAGGGATACCGCCGGGTCGGCGATACGGAGTTCGGGCTCTGCGCCGAAGTCGCCGGCTTCCGTGTCGGCTACCAGCCACGGACGCGCGTGGACCACGAGCACGAGGACGACCTGCCGTTGTTCGCGGCGAAGCAGGTGTGCCACGGCTGGGGCGCACAGCGACTGATGCAGCAGCACCCGGAGGTGGAGTGGCACGGGGGGCACCTGAAGGCGGTTTCCCGGGTGAGCAAGCGGCTCGCCCCGCGCGCCGGGATGAACCTGATTGCGCGCGCCTGCAGCCGCGGGTCGGTCTGGAATGCCGCCCTCCTCCAACGTTGCGCGGGCCGGCTCCCGGTTGCGGTGGGGTTCTGGTGGCTCACGGGCATCGACAAGCTCGCGGCGCTGGGCGGCCACCTTGCCTACCTGCCGGGCTCTCCGGAGCCTTCACCGTCTGAAGTGCTGAGGCGCCGCCTGTCGCGGGATTAGCCGGCCGATGCCGCCGGCGCGATGCCGCCGATGAGCGCGGCCAGTTCGCGGGGGCGCGACCACATGGGCCAGTGGCTGGTGGGGAGGTCCACCCAGGTGACGTCGCTCAGTTCGGCGACGCCGGCGAGCCAGGCCCACTCCTGTTCTTTCGCGTAGGCCCGCAACTGTTCCGAGGGAAACCCGGTGCAGACGATCGTGGTGGGCACATCCCGGCGCGCATCGTTGGCCAACGGGGCGGCCTCCCGGAGGAGAGCGCCCGGCTGGGGCACGGCCCTGCGCCGGAAGGTCGCTTTCTGCTCTTCGCTGAGCCCGTCGAGGTTCTCTTCCCGCTCGATCTCTTCCCACACGAACGGCTTCTCCACGCCGCTGAAGCCGGGGTCCAGCGCGCCCTTGCCGGGAGCGGAGTCGACGTAGACCATCGCCGCAATCTGCCCCGGGAGACGGTCGCTGGCGGCGTGGCCGGAGAAGCCGGCGGCGCTGTGGACGGCGAGCACGGCGGGTTTGCCTGCCGGGCGTACGGCGTCGCAGATGGCGTCGACGTGGTCGGCCATGGTGACGGACGAGCGGTCGGCGGCGGCTGATTCGAGGCCGGGGAGGGTCAGCGCGGTGACGGAGTGGCCCTCCGCCCGGAGCGCGGCGGCGACTTCGTCCCAGGCCCACGCACCGAGCCAGAACCCGGGGACCAGGATGATCGGAGCGGCGGACATGGCGAGGAGGATAGCGGCCGGCGAGCCGCTACGCGAAGCCGGCGATGTCACCGTGCGGGCCGGGATTGGCGTGCCGCGACCTGCAGCGGCCCTTGTGGACTGGCTGTCTGCTGTTACGATGCGCCATCTTCCAAAGGACAAACACCCATGACAGCGCTGGCCATCCCCGCGGGCGTCAACTCCGTCACTCCAGACTGGCTCACGGCGGCGCTCGGCAGCGCGATCGCTCCAGGTTCGCGCGTGCGCTCTTTCGAGTCGACGCGGATCGGCGAGGGTTCCGGGTTCCTGGGCCAGCTTGCCCGGATGAAACTCGCCTATGAGGGCGATCCCGGTCCGGAAGCCCCGGCTTCGGTCATCGTGAAGCTGCCGACGCAGGTCGCGGAAGCGCGGGGCATGGCGGCGGTCCTTGGCTTCTACGAGCGGGAGGTGGGCTTCTACCGGGATATCGGCGACGCGGTGGGCGTCCGGACGCCGAAGCCGTACTACGCGCACTTCGAGCCGGCCGAGGCTGACTTCGCGCTGATCCTGGAGGACGTGAACGCGGCGCAGGTCGGTGACCAGCTCGCATCGTGCTCGCTGGAGCAGGCGAAGCTCGCGGTTACGACGCTCGGCCAGCTGCACGGAAAGTGGTGGCAATCGCCGCAGCTGACAATGCACGCCTGGTTGCCATCGCGCGGGCACTCGTTCTACCAGGTGCTCAAGTTCGGGTTCGTCCAGAACCTGCCGCAGTTCGCGGAGAACTGGGCGCACCGGTTCGACCCGGCGGTGCTGCGCTGCGCCGAGGGGCTGGCGGGGAAGTACGACGAGTACCTCGACGGGCTGTTCGACCGCCCGCTGACGCTGGCGCACTCCGACTACCGGCTGGACAACCTCATGTTCGGCGAGCCGGGTTCGGCTGATGCCTGCGTCGTCCTCGATTGGCAGCTGTGCCAGGCATCGACCGGGTCGCTGGACCTGCAGTACTTCATCTCCAGCAACCTGCGGAAGGACGCGATCGCGAAGCACACGGACGAACTGCTGGAGACCTACTACGAGGCGCTCCGCGGCGCGGGAGTGACGGACTACCCGATCCAGGAGCTGCGCGATGATTATGCACGGACGTCGCTGATGCTGGGCTTCTATATCGTCACCGGTTCGTCCGCGATCGACCCGAACAACTACGACCAGCGCGGGCACGACCTGATCGATCTGATCTACGGCTCGCTCGGAGAATCGATGGTGCGGTACGAGGCGGAGCGGTTCCTGCCGTAGGGGATGTCGCCGCGCTCGCGCGGGAGGCAGGTGCTAGCCCTGAGCGTCTTCGTCGTCAGAGGTGGCGAGAATCCGGGAGACGGCAGCCTTGAGCCCTGCGAGTTCGGCGGTCGCTGCGATCCAGACCGGGTCGAGATCGATGCCGAAGTACTGGTGGGCAAGAATGTTGCGCATCCCGATGTAGCCGCGCCACGGGATCTCAGGGTTTCGCTCGCGGAGGTCGGCTGAGACGCGCGTGCATGCCTCGCCAATGATCTCCAGGTGATGGACAACCCAGTTCTGGATCAGTTCGTCGGCGTCGAAAGCGCTCCGCCCCGCAGCCGTATGCCGTTCGATGCGCTCGATGGCTTCCAAGACGTCTTCCAACCGCTCGCGGTCGCCTCTCAAAGGGGCTGCGCTTCGGCCAGGATCCGGTCGCGAATACGGCCACGGAGGCCCTTCGCCGTCACTACGTCGACATCGAGTTCGAGCAACGACTCCAAATCGGTCAGCAGTTCGCCGAGGTCGAGCAGGCTTCGTCCCTGTGCAAGGTCGACGAGCAGGTCGACGTCGCTCTGCTCGTCGTCTGTCCCCCGTACGACCGAGCCGAAGACGCGCACGTTGCTCGCGCCGTGGCTTCTGGCGAGCGCGAGGATCTCCCGCCGTTTGCCCTGGATTGTCTCGAGAGTGGACATGTTCCAAGTATGCGTGCGAGCTGGCAAGGATTACCAGACCTGCGCGG
>CALMIW010000548.1 GCA_937864275.1 uncultured Dehalococcoidia bacterium | reverse complement strand
GCAAGGGCCGGCAGGTCGCCGGGATTCTGCTCGACAACTGGCTCAAGGGCCGCCGACGTGCCGTCTGGGTCAGCAAATCCGACAAGCTGATCGAGGACGCGCAGCGCGATTGGTCCGCGCTCGGGATGGAGCGCCTGCTCGTTACGCCCTTGTCCCGGTTTCGCCAGGGCACCCGGATCCGGCTTGCGGAAGGCGTCCTATTTACCACCTACGCCACGCTACGGACCGACGAGCGTGGCGAGAAGCTTTCGCGCGTCAGGCAGATCGTCGAATGGTTGGGCTCGGACTTCGACGGAGTGATCGTCTTCGACGAGAGCCACGCCATGCAGAATGCGATCGGGGGCAAGGGCGAGCGTGGTGACCAAGCGGCCTCTCAGCAGGGGCGCGCGGGCTTGAGGCTCCAGCACGCGCTGCCGAATGCCCGCGTGGTCTATGTGTCGGCGACGGGCGCAACCACGGTCCACAATCTCGCTTATGCCCAACGCCTCGGCCTTTGGGGCGGCGCCGACTTTCCGTTCGCCACCCGTGCCGAGTTCGTCGAAGCGATCGAGGAGGGTGGGGTCGCGGCCATGGAGGTGCTGGCGCGCGACCTCAAGGCGCTCGGCCTCTACGCAGCCCGCTCGCTCTCTTACGAGGGCGTCGAGTACGAGCTTGTTGAGCACCAACTGACGCCGGAGCAGGTCCGCATTTACGACGCCTATGCCGGTGCGTTCAGCGTCATCCATAATAACCTGGACGCGGCGATGCGGGCCGCCAACATCACCGGCGCAACGGGAACGCTGAACGGGCAGGCCAAATCTGCGGCACGCTCCGCCTTCGAAAGCGCGAAGCAGCGCTTCTTCGGTCACCTCCTGACCTCGATGAAGACCCCGTCACTGATCCGTGCGATCGAGAACGATCTTGAGGCTGGGCACGCCGCGGTCATCCAGATCGTGTCGACGGGCGAAGCGCTGATGGAGCGCCGGCTCGCGGAGATTCCAACTGAAGAATGGGGCGACGTCCAGGTCGACATCACCCCGCGCGAGTATGTCCTCGACTACCTCGCCCACTCCTTCCCGGTCCAGCTCTACGAACCCTTCACCGACTCGGAAGGTAACCTCTGCTCCCGGCCTGTCTATCGCGACGGCCAGCCGGTCGAGAGCCGGGAAGCCGTCGCACGCCGTGACCGCCTCATCGAGAAGCTTGCCTCGCTGCCGCCGGTACCTGGGGCACTGGATCAGGTCATCCAGCGCTTCGGCACCGAACTGGTCGCCGAGGTGACGGGCCGCTCGCGCCGCGTCATCCGCAAGGGCGACCGGCTGGTGGTCGAAAACCGCGCAGGCTCGGCCAATCTCGCCGAGACCTCGGCCTTCATGGATGACGTCAAGCGCATCCTCGTGTTCTCCGACGCCGGCGGCACGGGGCGGAGTTACCATGCCGAACTGTCGGCGCGGAATCGCCGGTTGCGCGTCCATTACCTGCTCGAGCCCGGCTGGAAGGCCGACGCCGCGATCCAAGGCCTTGGCCGCACCAACCGGACCAACCAGGCGCAGCCGCCGCTGTTTCGTCCGATTGCGACAGACGTGAAGGCCGAGAAGCGCTTTCTCAGCACCATTGCCCGCCGGCTCGATACGTTGGGAGCCATTACGCGCGGCCAACGTCAGACCGGAGGACAGGGCCTGTTCCGGCCCGAGGACAATCTCGAAAGCCAGTATGGACGTGATGCGTTGCGTCAGCTCTACACGCTGCTCGCGCGAGGCAAGGTCGACGGTTGCTCGCTTGGGAGGTTCGAGGATGCAACCGGTCTGAAGCTCATGGATGCCAATGGGCTCAGGAATGACCTGCCGCCGATCACGACCTTTCTGAACAGGTTATTGGCGCTCACCATCGACCTCCAGAATGTGCTGTTCACCGCCTTCGAGCAGCTCTTGACCGCTCGGATCGAAGGCGCGGTTGCATCCGGCACCTACGACGTCGGGTTGGAAACACTCCGTGCCGAGAGCCTTGTCGTCACCGACCGGCGGACGATCTATGACCAGCGGGGGACCGGCGCCGAGACCCGGCTGCTCACTGTCACACAGCGCCAGCGCAATCATCCGGTGAGTCTGGATGACGCTCTTGCTCGTCTTTCCGATCGTCAGGCCGTCCTGCTGGTCAATGAGCGCTCGGGACGAGCCGCCGTGCAGGTCCCCGCGGCGAGCGTCATGCTCGATGACGGCGAAGCCCAGTTGATCGACAAGTTCATCAACAAGGA
>CALMIW010000547.1 GCA_937864275.1 uncultured Dehalococcoidia bacterium | reverse complement strand
CAGGCCGTCGCGAAGCCGCTGCCCCCTGGCTACAACCTGACCGACTGGGACGGCCTGTGCGCTGCCCTGGCTGCCCAGGAACCTTGGTGGCTACCCGGTAGCCACTTTGGCTATCACACCAACACCTTCGGATTCCTGCTCGGCGAAATCGTCCGCCGCGTCGATGGTCGCCCCATCGACCGCTTCCTCCAGGAAGAACTCGCCCGACCACTCGGCGTCGACTTCTACTTCGGCTTCGGACCGGAGCTGGATTCCCGTTGCGCAGACTGGATCCCCTACGAGCGCGCCGCCGGCGAAGAGAACGACCGCCCCTGGCTGGACCGCGACCCGGCCACGCTCAGCGGGATCGAACTCGCCCGCCTGCTTGCCTACCGGAACCCGCCGCCCCACCCGGATGGCGGCACCAACAGCCGCGTCTGGCGCGCGTCGGTCTACCCGTCCACCAGCGGCCACGCCAGTGCCCGCGCGGTAGCCACAATCTTCGGGGCGCTCGCCGCCGGCGGCGATTGGCACGGCTACCACGTCCTCGGCGAGGACACCCGCGACGAAGCGATCAGAATCCACGCCGACGGCGAAGACGCCGTCCTCGGGCGGCCGAACCGCTTCGGCCTCGGCTTCCAGCTCACCAACCCAGGCATCCGTCCGCTCGGCAACGGCCCGCGCGCCTTCGGCCACTACGGGAACGGCGCCGTCCTCGGCTTCGCCGACCCCGATGGCCGCATCGCTTTCGGCTACGTCTGCAACCGCGCCGGCCGCTCCTGGCGAGACCCGAGGAACATCGGCCTCGTCGACGCGGTCTACGACTCCGTCTGATCTCTCAGGCAGCGAGCTCGCCGATTGGCTCCACCAGCGTGAACTCCGGCGCTCCCAGCGCCCCGCCGCGTTGCATTGTCGTCTTCACCTCGGGGTCTGCGAGGAACCGCGCGATGTCTTCCGGGTCCCACTCGAACTCCAGGACGACCGAGTCGGCCCTGCCGATCTCCCGGTAGGCGCGCACACCGCGCGACCCGTACTTCTCGCGGAGCGCCTTCCCGTCCGTTTCGAATACCCGCCAGAACTGCCCGATCTCTGCGACTTTCACTCTGACGACTGCGTGAGACATCCATCTCTCCCTGTGGGTCTTGATGGATCCACCGTGTCAGGGATGCGCAGCATCAAACCATGAGCGGCTTCACGCTCGGCGGGAGAAAACAGGCCCGGGGTCAGGTCCCGTCCTAGATATCCCCGGAGAACGTGTCGCACTTGCCCGGGTCGCCGGTTTCAAAGCCGGTCGTCAGCCAGGACATCCGCTGTTCCGAACTCCCGTGCGTCCGGGTAGCGGGCGTTATGGGGCGCCCCGCCTGCGCCTGGAGCCGGTCGTCGCCGACCGCCGCCGCCGCCGCGAGGCCATCTTCGAAGTCGCCGCGCTCGAGCACCACGTTCTCGTAGGTGTTATGGGCCCAGACGCCCGCGAGGCAGTCTGCCTGGAGTTCCAGCCGCACCGAGAGCTCGTTCGCGTCCTTCGGGTTCTCTTGCTGTTCCTTGCGCATCGCCGCGCTTACGCCGGTGAGGTTCTGGACGTGGTGGCCCACTTCGTGCGCGATGACATACGCCAGGGCGAAGTCGCCGGGCGCGTTGTACTTCTCCTTCAAGTCGTCCACGAACGTCAGGTCCAGGTACACCGACTTGTCGGCCGGGCAGTAGAACGGGCCCACCTCGCTCGGCGCGAACCCGCAGCCGCCCGTATTCACGCCCTGCTCGAACAGGATCAGCTTCGCGCGCTCGTACGTGCCGCCGGCCTGCTGGAACTGGGCCGTCCAGCTGTCCTGGATGTCATCGAGCACGTACGAGATCCATTCGATCTGGTCGGCATCCGGGTCCGGCGCGCCCGGGACCGCGGTCGAAAGCGAATCCGTCGGCTGCACGCCGCTGAGCGACTTCCCGAGGATGTCGCCGAGCCCGCCGCCGCCGGAACCTCCCCCGAGGAGCTGGCTCCCACCGAGCAGGGCCAGGATCAGGGCGATGATTCAATACTTTACGCAGTATCCCGGGATATTTG
>CALMIW010000546.1 GCA_937864275.1 uncultured Dehalococcoidia bacterium | reverse complement strand
ACCGGTCGAACCGCTGGAACAGGCTGTTGAGCGCGATCCGCGCTTCCAGCCGCGCGAGGTTCGCGCCCAGGCAGAAGTGCAGGCCCCAGCCGAAGCCGAGATGCGGGTTCGGGTCGCGCGTCAGGTCGATCGCCGCGGGCTCCGCGAACACCGCGCCGTCGTGGTTCGCCGAGACAATTCCCAGGAAGACGTTCTGGCCCTTCTTCAACGCCTGGCCGCCGCGTTCGTGGTCGCGCGCGACCTTCCGGGGCATGCTGCGCGCGGGCCCGCACACCCGCATGAACTCTTCAACTGCCAGCGCCGTCGATTCCGGGTGCGCTCGCAGCCATTCCACCAGGTCCGGCCGCTCGAGCAGGATGCTGAGGCTGTTGGTCAATAGCGTCGTCGTCGTCTCGTGGCCGCCGAAAAGGATGAGTGTGCACGCGCCCACCAGCTCCATCTCCGAAAGCTGCCCGATCGGCGAGTGCACGATCGCCGACAACACGCTCGAGGTCGGCTGCCGCCTTTCCCGTTCGATCAACCGCCCGAAGTAGGTCACGAACTCGCCTACCGCCCGGTTCACCGGTCCCTCGTCGATCTTCCCCGGCTCCATCGCGAACACCAGCCGCCCGATGTCGTCCGACCAGCCCTGGAAGCGGTGGCGGTCTTCCGGCGCCGCCCCGAGGATTGCCCCGATAACCGCCGCCGGGATCGGGTGGGCGAACGCCTCGTTCAGGTCGACGACGTCGCCTTCGAACTGGTCGAGCGTACTGTCGACAATGTGTTGGATCTGCGGTTCCAGCGCCGAAACCGCCCTGGGGTTGAACGCCCCCTTCACGGGCTCGCGCAGAAGCGTGTGCGCCGGCGGGTCGCGAAAGTTCATCCAGGCGCTCAGCAGTTCGATCGCTTTGCCGAACGCCTCCGAGCGGCCCTGCGCCGCCCGCGCGAACGCTCCCGTCCGCTCCGCCGAGAGGTTTTCACTGTCGCGGAAGCCCGCTTCGACCTCCGCGTGAGAGAGCACCAGCCAGGCGCGCTGCGCGTCGCTCCACTGCACCGGGCCGTCTTCCAGCGCCCGGGCGAAGTAGGCCGCCGGTTCGTGAATGGCTGCGTCGCAGGCGAGGTCTGGCGCCATGGCGCGCAGCGTACATCAGCTGCGCCTGCCACGGCTCCTGGATCCTGCTAGGCGGTGCGGCTCCGAAGCGACGCGCTCTCGCGGTGCAGGTGGCTCAGCACCTCGCGGTACGAGGTGAACAGGCCCGTCGAGTGGTAGCTGATCCCGCGTTCGCGGCAGAACCGCTCGATCAGCGGCTGGGCCTTGCGGAGATTGCAGCGCGGCATCGTCGGGAACAGGTGGTGTTCGATCTGGTAGTTCAGCCCGCCGTACCAGAAGTCCGTGATCGGGTGGGCGGCAACGTTCCGCGAGGTGAGGACCTGTTCGCGCAGGAAGTCCAGCCGGTTGCCCTCGGTCATCAGGGGCATGCCCTTGTGGTTCGATGCGAACACCGAACTGTTCAGCAGCCCGAACGTGCCCTGGTGGATTGCCGCGAAGGCGATGCCCATCGGCCAGCCAACGAAGTAGAGCACGACGCCGTAGGCGGCGAAGTGCAGGCCCAGCAGGCCCGCCTGCAACCAGGGCGAATCGGCCTTCGGGTCGAGCAGGTGCCGGGCACTGGTGATCCGCATGTTCGCGGCCTGGAACGGTAGCAGGAACAGCAGGACGAACGCCTGGAACGCAATGATCGGGTGGAGCCAGCGGCTCCGGCTCGCGATTTGCTCGGCCGCGAACACGATCATCGGGAACTGGATGTCCGGGTCGAGGTCCATGTGGTTCGGCGTCGCGTGGTGCTGGTTGTGCTTGTCGTTCCACCACGAATGGCTTACGCCCAGGAGCACGTTTCCGAAGATCGCCCGCGCGATGCGATTCGTGCGGCGGCCGCGGTAGCCCTGCCGGTGGCCCACATCGTGGGCAAGCAGAGCGATCTGCGTGAACGCGAAGCCCATGAAGGCCGCGTCCAGGAGCAGAATCCACCAGGTCGACGCCATCACCGCGATGGCGATGGAGGCGGCCAGCGTGGAAATTGCGATGATGGACTTCAGCCAGTAGTACGAGGACCGGGCATCGAGCAGCCCCGCCTCTTTGATCTGGCGTTTCAGGATCGCGTAGTCGTTGGTTTCAGAGGGCCGGGCGCGCGCTGGTGCCTCGGCTGCAAGTGCGGACAATAGGAACCCCTCGGTTCAGGAGGTCTTCGCCTCGTGAAGCAGTCAAATTTGGCTGCGGCCCGCTCACCGTATCACTCCGCGCGCTCAATGGCATGTAGGGAAACCTACCTGAACCTTTCCGGGTCAGGCCTGCGCGTCGGCTCCGTCCGCCATGGCCGGGTCTACCGTGCCGGTCCGTGCCCCGAGTTCCCGGTCGAGGAAGAGCAGGCCGGTGCGGTCGTCGCCCACCATCTTCAGCCGGTCGAGGATCGTCGAGACGGTCGCCTCTTCTTCAACCTGCTCGTTCACGAACCACTGCAGGAGCGGCAGGCTCGCGTAGTCGTGGTTGTCCAGGGCCTTGCTGTAGAGGTCGTGGATGGCCTTCGTCACGCGCTGTTCGTGGTGGAGCGCCACCTCGAACGTTGCCACTACGGTGTCCGGCGTGGGCGCCGGCGCCGAGAGCGCCTTCAACTCCAGTTTCGCCCCCCGGTCCAGCACGAACTGGATGAACTTCATCGCGTGGCCGTGCTCTTCGCCCGATTGCAGCCGCATCCACGACGCCATCCCCGGAAGGCTCCGCAATTCGAAGTCGGCACCCATCTGCAGATACGCGAACGATGACTCGAATTCGAGCTGGATCTGGTCGTTGTAGGCCTTGGTCAGTTCGGAGGAGAGTTGCATTCGGGATGGTCCTCGTGTCGTGCTCTGGTTCGGCCCGCCATCGGTGCGAGGCCTTCGCAAAGGGTACCATGCGCCCATGGCTGGATACTCCGGCATGCCGCTGTCGCGAAGGCTCCCACTCCGTGTCGAACGGCCGGCCGCGCACCCGACGCTGGAGACGCGGAGTTGAGCCGCCGGGTCGTACTCACCCTCGGAGGCGTCTCCGCGACCTCGGACGCCTGCTACGTTCAGGCGCTCGAGCAGGCGGCGTCAGGGATCGAGATCGTCCCGCTCTATCCCTCTGCGTCGGCCGGGGACATCCGCGACGCCCTTGCTTTCGCGTCCGGCATCGTCCTCAGCGGAGGCGCCGATGTCCACCCCGCGCGCTACGGCGAAGAGCCCGCCGGGGCTGAGATGCGCTTTGTCTCCCCAGCGCGCGACGCCATGGAGTTCGCCGCCCTGGCCGCCGCCGATGCTCGCGATCTGCCCGTGCTGGCGATCTGCCGGGGCGTCCAGGTCCTCAACGTCCATCGCGGCGGAGCGCTCCTCCAGGACATCGGCCAGTCTCACCGCGACGGCCGGCCCCAGGAAGAAAAGTGGCAGCCGTTCCACACCGTCGCTTTCGAGCCGGCTTCCCGCCTGGCCGAGGTCCTCGGCTCGCCCATCGTCGAGGTCAACTCTCGCCATCACCAGGCACTCGATCCGGCGCGCCTCGGCGCGGGACTTCGCGTCACCGGCCGCTGCCCCGCCGATCGCATCATCGAAGCTGTCGAGGGCGAAGGCTCTCGCTTCGTCGTCGGCGTCCAGTGGCACCCCGAAAACATGGCCATAGGTCCGGCGGGAATCCCCTCCGGGGCACAGGCGCGTGCCATCTTCTCCGCCTTCGCCTTGGCCCTGGCGGACCCCGGTGCTACACGTTGAACTTCATGCCCTCGTGGCTCTTCACGAACCCGAGCCGTTCGTAGAAGCGGTGCGCGTCGCTTCGCGCCTTGTTGCTGGTCAACTGCACCCGCCGGCAGCCCAGTCGACGCGCTTCCTCGATGGCCCAGGTCATCATCGCCTCGCCGATCCCCCGCCCGCGAAATGCCTCGGCCACGTGCACGCTCTCCACTTCGGCCGTCGGCCTGGCCCGGTTCGACAGATTCGGCAACAGGTGGAACTGGAACGTCCCGACGACGGCGCCGCCGGCTTCCGCCACCAGCACCTTGGCCTCCGGATAGCGCTCGAAGCTCCGGAACGATGCGTAGTAGCGCTCCGGCAACGGCGGGCCGAGTTCCTCGACGCCGGCGCCATCGACCGCTCCCAGGTGGATCAACTCGATGATGCGCGGCAGGTCCGCCTCCGTCGCTCGCCGGATGATCGGATCCACTACGCTTCCGGCTCCACGACCGCGAAGAGCTCCGGCAACCCAAGTTCGAAGCCGGGGAGGCATTCCGCCTTCAGCACGTCCACCACCACGCCGTCGCGGTCGCCCTCGAACACCTCGGCCGTTCGCGTCACCGGGTCGATGAGCCAGCACGCCTCCACACCCGACCGGCGGAACACGCGGCACTTCTCGCGCAGTTCAACGGTGGCCTGCGACCGCGAGCGCACTTCGATGCCAAGTGTCGGCGGCAGTCCATTCCCGACCGGCCTCCCGGGCGCCCAGTACGAGACATCCGGCAATCGGTAACTTGGAAGTTGCCCCAGGGCAGCCCGAATCTCCGCGCCGAGCGTCCCTCCGCGAACGCGGCGATAGACCTCCA
>CALMIW010000545.1 GCA_937864275.1 uncultured Dehalococcoidia bacterium | reverse complement strand
GCGGAGGGAGCCCTGGACGCTCTCGTGAGGCCTGTGCTATTCGTCGGCAGCTCGCAGGGGAATAGGGAAAGAGGCGAGGTTACCATGGACTCTAGGGTTGATCCGATCACGCTCGCAGAGAAGGTGTTTGCGATTCTGTCCAACGGCTCGTTCAGCGCAACATACAAGTATGCGCTGCTCCTAGCCCTCATCGATCTTTGCATCGAGAAGGTTGCGATAGCGCAGCTTCCCCGAGATGCAGTCACCATCACGACCCATGAGATCGCCGAGCGTGTCGTCGACCTTTACTGGCCACAGTGCGTGCCATGGAAGAATGCTGAGGTGCTCCGTCAATACAATAGTCGAGACAGGAATGCCGCGATCGTTAGCGTTGTGGCGGGTTTTCGGAAGGCGGTGGGGTTCGGCATATCAGCCGTGAATGAGGCAAGGCGAGTCGAGCCGATGCTGTATCGTAAGCTGCTGAAGGATGTTGAGCGTACATTGATCAAGGATCCCATTCCGAGGTTGCAGTATTTTGGTGGGAAGGAGGAGCGGTTTCTTTATGAGTATGCTTGGAGCAAGGAGGCTATCCCTCACTTGGCGGAATTGGATAATATCTTGACGTTGCGGCCTGGAGTCGCAGAAGGCCTCATCGGTCTTAATGCGGTGCTCCGTCCCATTATTCAGCATGGTTGGCTTCGTGAAGTGCGTCGGATTAACGGTCTTGAGGATGCAGAGTTGGAGATGTTCTTCTTCTCTCGTGAACGTGAGAGCCTGGAGAAGGTGCGGCTGCCTCTACTGCAACTCCAGGCTGAGAGATGCTTTTTCTGCGAGGCCAAGGTCGCTGACCAGCCGCAGGTTGATCACTTTCTCCCGTGGGCAAGGTTTCCCACCAATCTGGTCGAGAATCTGGTCGTAGCTCACGCTGATTGTAACGGTAGCAAAAGCGATTTCCTGGCGTCGGGACGCCATGTCATCAACTGGACAGCCCGGGCGAAGACACACCAGGGCGTGTTGGAAAAGATCGGCACGGACTACGGTCTCGGCTCGGATGGCCCTCGTATCGTGAAGGTGGCCGCGGTCATCTACGGCCAGCTACCCGACGCCTCGCTCCTCTGGGACGGCAAGAAGAAGTTCGAACCCCTGGATCGAGACAAGGTCCTCAAACTCTTTCATGCCGCCTGAGCACCCCTTTCAAGGTGGCTTCTCGTACTGGATCGATCCGTCAGGCCGGTTGACGGTTGGCGGGATGTAGGACCCGGCTGGGATTGGCGTGGAGTGCTCGCGCCGGGGGCTTGTCGCGTCCGCGCCAGCGCCCACCGGCTACGATTCTGGGGCGCCCCTGTCGGGGATTGAGTCAGCTCGTTTCCCGCGGGTGTTGTCGCGGGGCCTACAGGGCACGTCGAGACCGCCCGAGCACGTCGGCGCTCCGGCCCTGACGGGCTGCGCGCCAGCGTCCGCCCAACGCCCTCATGCTCAAGCCCCGACAGGGGCGCCCCAACCCGTAGGTGTGCCTGGCATGGGCACTAGCTTGGGGGTGCAAGTCCCCCGGAAAGTAGGTCTCA
The DNA here is from genome assembly GCA_937864275.1 of uncultured Dehalococcoidia bacterium. Taxonomy (GTDB): domain Bacteria; phylum Chloroflexota; class Dehalococcoidia; order Tepidiformales; family Tepidiformaceae; genus Amarobacter. Next base: position 3,038 of record CALMIW010000545.1, on the reverse strand, counting down.
GACGATCCAAGTGGAAGGCAAGGGCGGCAAGGTAACGAGTCGTCTGAAAGAAGCCGTACACGCGAAGGTGGGCCGATGAACAAGAACCCGATACGAGGCTGCGCGACCTGGGGCGAGCGGACCTATGACCGCAAAGCTCCCTGAGACCAAGGGGTCGTGCAGTAGATCGGGCGGCCATGCCTTGAAGGCTAGTGCTCTTACCCAGGGAGATCCCACCTCACGCCTGAAAGGGCGACGGGCGCAAGCACGGAGTGGGAAGTCAGCAGAGGTCGTAGTAGCGCGAAACAGAAGCCGGGCAGGGAGAACCCCGTAACCCTGGAAGAATTTCGGGCCGCGCGAAGGGCCGAACGAAACGGAGAGCGAATCGGTCATGCGTCTCAAACGGAAATCGCCTCAGATGCCTGGACAACCAGGGCTGACAAAGGATGGGGAGGGTGAAGCCCGAGCCCCGTCGCGTCGCGAGGAAGACCGGAAGGCGACAAAGGACGACGAGCGCTCAGGCACGATTGCGGGGCCGCGGATGGAGGAGGTCGTTCAACGCGGCAACCTCTTCCGCGCCCTGAAAAGGGTGAAAGCGAACAAGGGCAGCCCTGGCGTCGATGGGATGACCGTCGATCAACTGTCGGCGCACCTGCGTGCGCACTGGCCTCGTCTGCGCGAGGAACTCCTCGACGGGCGATACCAGCCGCAGCCGGTGAGGCGATGCGAGATCCCAAAGCCCAAGGGAGGCACGAGGCAACTCGGAATCCCCACGGCGGCGGACCGGTTCATCCAGCAGGCGATTCTCCAGGTGCTTCAACCCCGCTTCGAACCAACCTTCTCTCCACACAGCTACGGGTTTCGACCAGGACGTAGTGCGCACGACGCCATCACGGCGGCGCAGCGGTACGTCGCGGAGGGGCGCGAGTTCGTGGTGGATGTCGATCTGGAGAAGTTCTTCGATCGCGTCAACCACGATGTGTTGATGGGAAGGCTGGCGAGACGGCTGGACGACAAGCGCCTGCTGGGGCTCATCCGTCGCTATCTTGAGGCCGGGATGCTGGCCAACGGCGTAGTGACGGAACGACACGAAGGGACGCCTCAGGGCGGCCCACTGTCACCACTACTGGCAAACTTCCTCTTGGACGAGGTCGACAAGGAGCTTGAGCAACGCGGGCACGCGTTTGTCCGCTACGCCGACGACTGCAACGTTTACGTGCGGTCGCAGCGGGCAGGTGAACGTGTGATGGCCTTCCTTCGGGAGCGCTACGCGAAGCTGCACCTCCGGTTGAACGAGTCGAAGAGCGCGGTGGCGCCAGTCCAGACACGGAAGTTTCTGGGGTACTACCTCTACCGCTGGGGCGGAGAGGTCAGGCGTGGGGTGTCGGTGGAAGCGCAAAGAGCGTTCAAAGACCGCGTGAGACAGATCACGCGTCGGGTGGTGGGACGCAGCCTTCCGTCTGTTGTCAACGAGCTCAACACCTACCTGCGGGGCTGGAAGGGATACTTCGGGCGCACGCAGCAGGTGAAGTTGCTCGGAGCTCTCGACGGATGGATACGCCGCCGCCTTCGAGCGTTGCAGCTCAAACACTGGTCAAGAGGTCCGACCATCTACCGCAAGCTCCGCATCCGTGGGATGCAGCGCGACACGGCATGGTCGATCGCCTGCTCGCCCGGTGGTTGGTGGCGCCGCTCGCTTCAGCTCGCGAGACACCTGCCGCTTGCCTGGTTCGACAGTCTCGGTTTGGTGAGACTGGCGACGTGACCTCAACGTTTCGAACCGCCGGATGCGGATCCGCATGTCCGGTGGTGTGGCAGGGGCTCGGCCCGGGATTCTCCGGGCCGCCCCTATGCCGATCCTGTGGGCGCTAGCGCGGACGCGACAAGCCGAAGGCGCGAGCACCCCACGGCCATCCCGCCGCGCCCATCCCGGCACTGCCAACGAGAGAGAAGCGGTCAACCCTCAGACCTTGAAAGGGCTGATGCTGCCTGAGGTACATCTTCTCGCATTCACCCCGCCGCCCACCCACGCCTACATCTCCCCGCATCGTCGCCACAAAATGCATCCAACGGAGTCCGCTCCCGCACATCGTGCTTGACCGTCCCTTCGGCCCTGGACGACGCTCCGAAGCATGAGTGCACCCCCTGATTCCGAAGCGCCCATCTTCACCGTCCCAACCCCTGCCCAGGTACAGGAGCGCGACGGGCTCCTGCAGATCCTGCGTGGCTGGCACGAGGGCCTTGCGCCTCTCAGCCCAGCCCAGAAGCGCGCCCTCGTGGGCACCATCAGCGACGTCGACGCCATCGCGCGCGGCACGCTCACCTCCGCCCACGACGTGCTGGCCGAGACGGCCAACGGCCTGGTGCGCGTCAAGGCGGTGGCCCTCGTCTCGGCCCACAGCCGCCCGCTGCGCTACGCGAAGTACCGCATGCGCTACCTGCTCGACCTGCTTTTTGAGCTGCGCGAGGCTGTCGACGATCAGACGTTGCGCACCAACGCCTGGGTGCTCGCGCAGGACCGCCTCGCGCGGGAGATCGATGGGGCGCGCACCCTTCGCATGAGCATTCTCAACGGCCTCGCCCGGGTGGTGAGGCTGCACGAGGACGTGGCGCAGGAGGTGGCCAACGCGCGGGGCCAGGCCGACCACGCTCCGGCCATTGCAACGTCGTTGGAGTCGCTGGCCGGGCTCATCGAGGGCTGGGAGGCCAATGCCGACAAGCTTGTGCTGTTGGAGTCGGTCGGGTTGGAGGGGATGGCGACGGAGGCCCGGGCGGCTGCGGCTTCGCTCGAAGCAGCGCGCCGTGCGGTCAACGAGTTTTCGGCAACGCGGCGCGACCGGGCCAGCACCAACCTCATTGAAGGTCGGTTGATGACCGAGTTGCAGGAGTTTTACCGTGCCCTGGAGGAGGGGCAGGGGGTCATCGCGGGCCTGCCGCGGCTGCCTCTGGGCGACACGCTGCGCCGCGCCTTCGGCCGTATCACCGGTACGCCCATCGCGGAAGAGCCCGCGCCCGCGAAGCCCGTTGTTGACAAACCCGCAGCCGACCCCGCCGAGCCC
>CALMIW010000544.1 GCA_937864275.1 uncultured Dehalococcoidia bacterium | reverse complement strand
TGACGAGCCACTGCTTCGGGTCGAGCTTCCGGACGAGCAGGGTCGCGACGAGCGTGGCGGTCAGGGCCACCGCGAGCAGTCCCCAGCCCGCGCGTTCGTCGCCGGCGGACTTCGCGACGTGCCAGAAGGCGAAGGCAGCGGCGCAGCCCGCGGGCAGGGCGTAGGCGACGATCGCGAGCGCGGTGTACGTGGTGCCGTAAACCCACGGATAAAGGGCGCAGTGAAGAATCCCGGCGGAGGGGTTACTGACACGGTGGCTTCACTATCGCTGGTGGGGCGCGTTGCGGCGCTCGGGAGAACCCCTAACCGGGGCCTGGCGTTCGATTGTCCGGCGGTCTGCGACCGGGCACTCGGCCGCGCCGGCGCCCGCCAGCCGAGCGCACCTCCCAGGGAGATGAACCGCCGGAGCGATTCGAGTTAACATAGCGAACCATTTGATTCAGATTGGCAGCGGAGGGGCTCATGGCAGCAACCGATTTTGGCGTGGTCATCAACGGGCGGGAGGAAGCGGGGCTCAGCGGAGAACGGTTCAGCCGTCAGAGCCCCTTCGACCAGTCAGTGGTTTCGACCTATCCGAACTGCGGGCTCGAAGAAGCCCGCCTCGCCATCACAACGGCGCGGAGCACATTCGACTCCACTCGCTGGCCGACGTCCCGCGCAGCAGACCGGGCCAGGGTCCTGACAAAGGCCTCCCAGCTGATGCTGGAGCGAGTCGATGACTTCGCCCGCTGGATCTCGCTCGAGGCGGGCAAGCCGATTCGGATGGCCCGGAGCGAAGTGACCCATTCCGCGCACGTGCTCGGGTACTACGGCGCGGCGGCGAACGATTTGCGCGGCGAAGCGATAACGCAACAGGTGCCGGACGCTATCGGCCTCGTGATCCACGAGCCGGTGGGCGTGGTCGGCATCATCACGCCGTGGAACTTCCCGCTCAGCCTCGTCGTGCGCAAGGTCGCGCCGGCGCTCGCCGCCGGCTGCACGATCGTGGCCAAGCCCTCGCACTTCACGCCCGCCGTCACGCTGATGCTTGCGAAGTTGCTCACGGAGGCCGGGCTGCCGGACGGTGTCTTCAACGTCGTCACCAGCGAGACCGACAACGGCGCGCTGGTCGGCCAGGAGCTCGCGGGTTCGAACAAAGTCGACATGGTGGCGTTCAAAGGTTCGACCGAGGCGGGGAAGGCTGTCGCGCGCGCGGCGGCCGGGAACATCAAGAAGATCGCCCTCGAACTCGGGGGCAAGTCGCCGAACATCGTCTTCGCCGATTGCGACATGGACGAGGCCCTCAAGGGCGCCTACAACGGCATCTACCTGAACAGCGGGCAGGTTTGCCAGGCGGGCACGCGCCTGATGGTCCAGCGCGACGTGAAGGACGAGTTCGTGGCGCGCCTGATCGAGATGAGCCGGGCGATCCGCATGGGTGACCCGCTCTCTCCGGAGACGTCGATGGGCCCGGTGGTGAACGAGAAGCAGTTCTCCCGCGTGAAGGACTACATCGCCCGGGGGCGGAACGAGGCCAACCTCGTTTTTGGCGGGAGCCAGCCGCAGGACCCAGCGTTGGAAAAGGGCTTCTTCGTCAGCCCAACCATCTTCGACGAGGTGGGCAACCAGACGACCATCGCGCAGGAAGAGATCTTCGGGCCCGTGCTCTCGGTGATGGCTTTCGACACCCCGGAGGAAGCGATCACGATCGCGAACGACACCATGTATGGGCTCGCGTCCGCAGTCTGGACGAACAACATCAACACCGCCTTCCAGGTGGCGAAGGGCATCCGGGCGGGGACCGTCTGGGTGAACGCCTACCACAACACGAGCCTGAACAACATGCCGTATGGGGGTTACAAGCAGAGCGGCCTCGGCCGGGAACTCGGCGCCGTCGGGTTGCACGAATACCTGGAAACGAAGTCGATCCAGATTCAACTGCGCGGCGCGGCCGGAGCTCGCTAAAGCCGGGCGTCCCGGCCGGCGATGGTATACTCGGCGGGTATGACGTCGTACACGGTGGTGCTGGCGCCGAACGAGGGTAGTTCGTACTGGACGATTACCTGTCCGGCGATGCCCGGGGTCGTGAGCCAGGGCATCGGGCGGAAAGGGGCGCTGCGCAACATCGTCGAGGCGATGGAACTTTGGCTCGAAGTGGCTTCCGAGGACGGACACGGCCCACTCCCGGAGACTCCGGACCTCATCGCCGCCGAGGTCGCCTTCGTGCTGGGCTGGAAGGCCGAAGAAGGCTGGCCACTCGTGGTGGAGACGGCTCAAGTCTCCATGAGTGAACGCGTCGCTGCGTGAGCAGACTGAACAATGTGAGCGGCCGCCAGGCGATGCGTGTAGCTGAGCAACGCGGCTGGCGTCTCGATCGCGTTCGCGGCGACCACTACATCTACAAGAGCGCCAACGAGCGCCGAAGCCTTCCCGTTCCCGACCACCGAGAACTGGCCGAAGGCACGCTCCGGGCGATTATTCGAAGCCTTGGACTCACCGTCGATGAGTTCCTTGCGGCACTCAAGCAGTAGGGCGAGGAAGCGGGTTGCGGCCGATGACCAGGTCTTCGACCACCTGTCCCTTCGCGAGATCGTCCTCGATGACCCGTTCGAGGTTTTCGCGCGTCAGTCCGCCGTACCAGGTGCCCTCGGGGTAGACCACGCCGACGGGGCCGTATTCGCAGATGCGCAGGCACCCGACCTTCGTGCGGTACAGGCGGCCACGGTCGGGTGAACCGTTCAGTTTCGCGGCGGCCTTCTTCAGCTGACCCCAGGCGCGTTCGCCCTCTTCGGACGAACAGCAGTCTGGGCCGATGCAGATGAAGACATGCCGGTCGTAGTTCCCGACGCCGCGCTCGCCGGCTTTTTCCCGGGCCTTCTCAATCTTCGACATGGCAGAAGCATGCCAGATCCGGGCATAAGGCGGGCCGGGAATGGCGGAGTCCATCGCCGTTGGGAAGAGCGGCCAGCGCCCCGGTTGGCGCGGGGGTGGCGGTGGCTCCTATACTGAAAGGGCCGTTAACGCCGGTTAGCAGGAGGGCGACCCCGCCGTAGTGATTCCTGAAAGCGATGACCCAAAAGAAGCCTGTGGCGTGTTCGGGGTGTATGCCCCCGGAGAAGACGTCGCCCGTCTGACGTTCTACGGGCTGTATGCCCTCCAGCACCGCGGTCAGGAAAGCGCGGGCATCGCGACCAGCAACGGCAAAGACTTCAGTCTCCGCACAGGCATGGGCCTCGTCTCACAGGTCTTCGATGAAGAGGACCTCGCGTACCTCCGCGGCCACATCGCCGTCGGGCACAACCGCTACAGCACCGCCGGCGGATCCCTGGCCTGCAACGCGCAGCCCATCGTCGTCAACGATAAGTACTCCGGCGAACCGATCGCGCTCGCCCACAACGGGAACCTGACGAACTCCGAAATCCTCCGCGAAGACCTCGAAGCCCAGGGCATCCGGTTCGAATCGACCGCCGATTCCGAAGTGATCGCGCATCTGCTCTCGATCGCGCCGGGCGGCACCTGGGAAGAACGCTTCCACTATGTGATGCGCCGCCTCGAAGGCGCCTACAGCCTCGTCATCATGCTGCGCGACCGGCTCTTCGTCGTCCGCGACCCGATGGGCGTCCGGCCGCTCTGCCTCGGCAAGATGGGCAACGGATGGGTAGCAGCGTCCGAATCCTGCGCGCTCGAGCACCTTGGGCTGCCGATGGAACGCGAAGTCCAGCCCGGCGAGGTCATCCAGATCGACGCCCACGGCTATTCCGGGTTCTTCCCCGTAGCGCCCGCGCGAAAGCGGGCGCTCTGCACCTTCGAATACACCTACTTTGCCCGCCCCGATAGCCGGATTGGCGGGCAACTTGTTTATCCGGCCCGCGAGGAAATGGGCGCCCAGCTGGCGCGAGAACACCACGTCGACGCCGACCTCGTGATCGGCGTGCCCGACTCGGCGATCCCCGCCGCGATCGGTTACGCCCGCGGCTCGGGCATCCCCTACCGGGAAGGCCTCGTGAAGAACCGCTACGTGGGCCGTACGTTCATCCAGCCGGACCAGCGCATCCGAGAAGCCGGCGTCAGCCTCAAGTTCAACGCGCTCTCCGACGTCCTCGCGGGCAAGCGCGTCATCGTCGTCGACGACAGCATCGTCCGCGGGACGACGACTCCGCGCGTGATCAACCTGATCCGCCGGGCCGGCGCAAAAGAAGTCCACATGCGGATAACGACGCCGCCTATCATCTCGCCGTGCTTCCTGGGCGTGGATATGGCCACGAAGGCCGAACTGATCGCGGCGAACCAGAGCATCGAGGAGATCCGCCAGCATATCGGCGCGGATTCCCTTGGCTACCTCAGCATCGACGGCTTGAACCGTTCGACCGGACAGCCGCCGAACGACCTCTGCAACGCCTGCTTCACCGGGGTCTACCCACTGAACGTGCAGATGCAGATGGACAAGCTCGAAGCAGCGCGCCTGCGCGAGCCGGTGCTCGCAGCGGCAGAGAGCCTCAACCGCGCGGGCGGCCCGTAGTCCTCAGTTCAACATCGTTGTGGCTACTGACAAGCCTCTTCGAAAGACGGGGAACCGGTCTGCACCCATTTGATACACGCTGGGAGTGACGCCGCTGCCGTTTGCGTCGTCATTTGCCCGCCGCGGACCAGGTTAGCAATCCAAACAGCGGCCGCCAGTTGACTGCTCCGATCTAACTGAGCGCGCTCGGCAACCGTCATCGTCGCGTCCACCCGCCCCTCTTGGCTCCGGATACGCTCGGACAAGTATTCGAGGTCTTCGTTCGGGCTGGTCGCTTCATCGAAGACGAGGTGAGATTCCCGGTAGTCGTAAGCTACCGCACCCAAACTCACCGCGGTCGCCAGCGCGACGGCTAGGCCGACTGCGACGAACAACGTCGACGTGCCGACGCCCCGGCTCTCCCC
>CALMIW010000543.1 GCA_937864275.1 uncultured Dehalococcoidia bacterium | reverse complement strand
CGCGACCTGGGTGACCGGCGTGGGGGTGGCCGCGGCCGCAGTACTTTCGGGAGCGGCCGCGATGATGTCGCCATCGTCGCCGTCGTCGCCGTCGTTGAAGAAGAGGGCGGCGGCGAGCAGGCCGAGCCCGGCGAAGACGAGGACGCCCCCGAGGGCGGTGAGCACCATGTTGTTCCGGGCGGCAGGCGCGCGCAGGTAGCCGATCCCCCGGGCGAAGCCGACGAGCGCCTCCTCGAACTGCCGCGGCTGCTCGATGTTGGCGGCGTGGCCGGCATCGGCGAGGCCCACCTGGCGGGACAGGTCCGGTGGGAAGCGGGAGAGGAAGGCCTCGGCGTTCGGGGCGAAATCGGCGTCCCGTGCGCCGACGACGAGCAGGAACGGGACCGCGAGCGTTGGGTGGCGCTCCCAGGCGTTGACGTCGACGACGAGCGCATCGGCCGTGCCGGCGACGCCTTCGGGCGTGAGGCGGTCGAAGTCGCGGGTCAGGAGTTCACGGGAGTGCGGGTCGAGGCGGCGGCTGTGGGCCGGGTAGAGGCGCGTCTGCTTCATGAAGCCGGTGCCTTCGGCGCGGACGCGAGCGGCAAGTTCCTGCATGCTCGGGCGGGCGGCTTCGCGCCAGGCCGGGTCGCCGGCGGCGGAACTGGAGTTGATGACGACCAGGCCGGCAACCCACTCGGGTGCATCCAGGGCGAGGCGAAGAGCGAGCGCGCCGCCGAGGGAGTGGCCGCAGAAGAGCGCACGCTGGTAGCCGAGGTGGTCGAGCAACTGAAGGATGCGGCGGACGGCGCGTTCCGGACGGTAGAAGACGGGGTCTTCGGGGGCATCGGAATCGCCATGGCCGAGCAGTTCGACGGAAACAACCGTGAAGTGCTCGCGCAGGCCCGCGAGGTTGGCTTCGAACGAGGCCTTGCTGGCGGTGAAGCCGTGGATCAGGACGAGCGGGGGCGCACCATCCGGGTGCGAGTACAACTCGTACCCAATCCGCTCACCGGGCGCTCCGAATAGCGGCATAGCCGAACGATAGAACTCTTGTGCGAACCGGGAAAGCCCGGGATCGGCGGCTGTGTCACCGGGCTGTCACCTTCCGCAGGTTCCGGAAAGGGGAAGGAGGCGCCCCGGGCGGGGCGCCTCCTCCATGGGGACGGCCGGGGGACCGTCGCCAGGGCTCAGGAAACGGCGAGCCGGAAGCGGCTCGTGACGTCGTTGAGGGTGCGGGCGAAGTCGCGCATCTGGGTGGCGGTGGCGGCGAGCTCCTCGGACTGTGCGCTGAGCTCCTCGGTGGATGCCGAGACCTCCTCGGCGGCGGCCGAGGTCTGCTCGCTGGTGACGGAAACCTGCGAGATCACGTCGCTGACGCGAGTGGTGCCGGATGCCATTTCGCTGGCGCCGGTGGCCGATTCGGCGGCGAGGCCGGCGATCTGCTCGGTGGACTGGAGGATGCGGTCGGCGCCGGAGGCAAGTTCCTGGACTTCGGCGGCGATGCGCTCCATCTGCTCGGCGGCATCCTGGACGGAGCCGAGGATGGCTTCGAGGGAGGAGCCGGCGTGGGCGGTGATCTCGCGGCCGGCTTCGACGTCCTTCACGCCCTGGGCCATCGCGGAGACGGCGTCCTGCGTGCCGGACTGGACGCGGGCGATGAGCTCCGCGATTTCGCGGGTGCTGGCGCTGGAGCGTTCGGCGAGCCCGCGGACGCTTTCGGCGACGACGGCGAAGCCGCGGCCCTGCTCGCCGGCGCGCGCCGCTTCGATGGCGGCGTTGAGGGCGAGAAGGTTGGTCTGGGCGGCGATCTCGTCGATGGTGTTCACGATGTCGCCGATCTGGGCGCCGAGCTCGCCCAGCTGGTCGATGCGCTGGGAAGCGCGACCCACTGCGGTGGCGATGGATTCCATGGACGCGACGGCCTGGGAGACCGCCTGCTGGCCTTCGAGGGCCGAGCCGCGGCTCTCCTGGGCGGTCTTCGCGACGGCGAGGGAGGCCTGCGAGGCCCGGGCGATGCGCTCACCCATGCGGGCAGCCTCGGTCTTGCTGGCAAGGGCGGACTCGGCGCTGCTGCCCGCGCTGGCGGCGAGTTGTTCGGAACCGCTGGCCAGGCGCGAGACCTCGATCGTCGAATCCTGGGCGAGGCTGTTGAGGGCGACCGTGGAGGTGGTCACCTCGTTGATCGCCGAGGCGATCTGGCCGGTGGCGCTGGCCATCTGGCCGGACGACTCCTCGAGCTGCTGCGAAGCGGAAAGGATGGCGGTGGCGTTGTCCTTCACCGTTCCGACGAGCTGGTTGAGATTGCCGACCATGCTGTGGAGGGCGTTGCCGAGCGCGTCATCGGAGCCTCGCGGGGTGACCGTGACGCCGAGATTGCCGGAGGCGACTTCGGTGGCGGCGCCCACCATCTCCTTGATGTAGGCGGTCATCTCCTGGAAGGCGCGGCCGAGGTCGCCCATTTCGTCGGTGCTGTTGGCGTTGACGGCGACGTTGATATCGCCCTTCGAGAGCTTCGTCGCGGCGGCCGCGGCGTCGCGGGCCGAGCGCGAGATGGAGCGCGCCAGCCAGACGCCGATGCCGAGGCCGGCAACCGCGGCTACCACGGAGATGCCGAGGAGCAGGTTGCGCGAAGAATCGGCGGAGGAACGCGCGGAATCGCGCGAGGCGGCGGCAAGGTCGGCGTTGAACACGCCGGTCTCTTCGAGCGCCTTGTTCATGGCCGCGATGTCGTCGTTTATCCCCGCGGCAGCCATCGTCGCCTGGGTAATCTCGCCCTTTTCCAGGTGGCCAAGGACCGTGGTGCGCCCGTCGATCACCTTGTTGACCATGGTCTCGACGGCGCGCCACTGCTCTTCGTCTTCTTTCGTGGCGAAGGTCTCGTGGTAGGCCGCCATGGCCTCCTTCGCCTGTTCCATTTCGACGCGCGATTGGGCGACGAGGGCGTTGCGCTGCTGCGCCTCCGGGGCGAGGAAGGCGCGCTTCTCTTCGCGGGCGCTGGCGATCATGTTCCCGTTCGTCTGCAGGGCGTACTGCACGCCGAGGACGTTCTGGCGGTACATGTCGGCGGTGCGCTGGGCCGACTTGTTCAACTGGATGATGCCCATGACCGCAACGACGGCCATGAGGGCGAGCACAACGAGGAACCCGCCAAGGATCTTGTGGATTAACCGGAGCTTCATACCTGCTTCCCCTCAGGACTGGCGCTCAGCGCGCCCAGACTTATTCGAATCATCGAGGGCAGCCTTTACCCCCGTAGTCCGGGAAACCCCTGAGGCATCGGTGCCGGAAACGCGCAGGGAGGGTGCCAAACCCCTGCACTTCCGGGGCCGGCGGAATTGATTCGAAAGATCCGAGCGATACCGCCGGCCCGGCAGGGCCCGGAGCACCCCTGTCGACGCCGCTGCGGCGCCTTCGCGGTAGGATGGCTGGCGATGGAAATCGACTACCTGATCCTCGCCGAACACGCCGAAGTGACCGGTGCCAAGCTGTACCTGATGGGCGGCGGCTGGGACACGATGAACGTGGCGGACGTGCCCGCGAACGTCCGCATCACCGCCGTCGCCGGCATCCGGGTGGAGTGGGACGAGACGAACGTCGCGATACCGCTGGTGGTACGGGTGGACGACGACGACGCGCAGGAAGTGTTCCGGCTGAACGGACAGATCAACGTGGGGCGGCCGCCGCAGCTGTTGCCGGGGACGAGCCAGCTTTCGCAGATGACGTTCGTGCTGCAGCTGCAGTTGAAGTCGCTCGGGGGCTACCGGGTCTCGCTGGTTGTGGGGCCGGAGGAGCAGCAGGTGCGCCGCTCGGTGCCGTTCAGGCTGGTGAAGGCCGCGCCGCCGCCTACTCGGTAACTTCGAACGCCCAGGCGACGAGTTCTTTTGTGCGGGCGGTGATGTTGTTCGGGTCCTGGACGGAGATGGCGGCCTGGTGGACGCCGACGGAGATGCCCGCGGTGGGGGCGTAGCACATGGTGCCGCCCGTCGGCGTGGTGTTCGATGAGACGATCCAGACGAGCTTTTCGGTCACTTCGACCCCGTCGACGGCCATGCGGAACCAGCGGCCGGTCTCGGGCAGGCCGGCGAACGAGACTTCGGCGCAGATGCCGTTCGGGCGCTGCGGGTTCCTTGTCTGGGTGGCGAGTTGCTTCACGGTCTCGGCGTACCCCGGCGAAAGCTTGATCACGTTCTCGCCGAAGGTGGGCGCCGGGCCGAACTTGTCGACCTGCGCGCTCCCGCCCGCGGTGGGCGATGCGGAAGCGTCCGCGGCGGCAGTCGGCGTCGGCTCGGGGTCGGGTCCGTCGCCGCAAGCGGCGGAGACGAGGAGGACGCAGGGAAGGGCGGAAAGCAGGGCGAGCCGAAGGTTCATGGTCGGTATCGAGGGTATCACCGCCTCCGCGCCAAGGGCCAAGCGCCATCTGCACCTTGGCTTTACAGGCGGCGGCGGACGACGGTGGCGGCACCAACGACCGGAGAGGCGAACCCCATGGACGAACGCGAACCCGAGGCTTCCGAAGCCGAAGCGACCGACACCGAGCCGAGCGAGGCGGACCTGCTTCGCCAGGAACTGGAAGCGAGCCGCGCGAACGAGCGGGAGGCGGTGGCGCGGTTGCGCGCGGCGCTACTCGCGGGCGAACCGGCGCTGGACCCGGAGATGCTCGGCGGCGAGACGCTGGCGGAAGTGGAAGGGAACTACCGGCGCGCGCTGGCAGTGCTGACGAAGCTGCGCGAACAAGTGGCGAAAGAGACGGCAGGCCGCATCCCCGCGGGCGCCCCGGGCCGGGCAAAGCACACGCCGCGGACGCCGTTCGAGAAGATCCGGGCCGGGCTTGAGGGGAAGTGAGGGGTTTCGGGAGGAGAGGAAGGTTGGTCGGGGTGACAGGATTTGAACCTGTGGCCTCTACGTCCCGAACGTAGCGCTC
>CALMIW010000542.1 GCA_937864275.1 uncultured Dehalococcoidia bacterium | reverse complement strand
GCCGTCAGCTCGTTGAACTTGCGTTCCGCGCGCATGCGGCGGGCTTTCACCTTCTCGGCGCTGTTCGGGTCGCCCTTCGGGCCGTCGCCGACACCGGGCGGGAAGCGCATCGAGCCATCGGGCAGGAGGCCGGTGAGCACCTCGCCCGTGCCGCCGCCTGCGGCGAGTCCGCCGGCCGCCGTGGCAGCCTGGCCGGGCTTCATGTTCCGGTAGAGGGTGATCCGGTCCTGGATCTCCTGCGGGACCGCTTCGCCGCGGTCGGTGTATTCCTTCGCTTCGCGTTCGGCGCGCATGCGCTTCGCGCGGATCTTCGATTCGGAGAGGATTTCGACCTCTTCTGCGCCAGCGGCGGCGGCGCCGGCGCGGGCAGCCCCGGCCTTCGGCTTCTCCGGCTCGCGCTCCTGGATGGCGGCCGGGAGTCCCTGCGCAATGCGCTCGAGCTGGCGCTGGCGATCCTCGGCGCGTCCACCGACGAACGTCGGCTCAGGCGCTTCTTCGCCCTTCACCTCGCGTTCGATGAGCTCGATCCGGTCCTGCGGGCGGAACGGCTGGACGAGCCGGCCGCCGCGGGCCGCGCTGGTCAGCTCGTCGATGTCCATGTGCAGGTCGCGCCGGTCGTAAACGGCGTGCTCGTGCCCGCTCCAGGTGTTGTCCATCACGATCGCTTCGAACGGGCAGACTTCTACGCAGATGTTGCAGCGCATGCAGCGGGCGTAGTCGATCCAGAACTTCTCGACGATCTTGCGGCGGTCGCTGGTTCCCGCGGCGTAGGCGGGGTTGTCCTGCATGGTTGCGGTCATGCAATCGACGGGGCAGTTGCGGACACAGACGTTGCAGCCGGTGCAGAACGGCTCGTCGTGGTCGAAGTCCCAGGTGAGGACCGGGAAGCTGCGCTGACGCGTCGGCAGCGGGTGCTTCACTTCCGGGTATTCCACGGTCACCGGCTTGCGGGTGAACGTGGAGAAGGTGACGCCGAGGCCTTTGAGGATGCCTTTCATTGCGCTGGCGCTCCGAGCGTTTTGTAGGTGCCCATCAGGTCCTTGCTCGGCCGTCGTATCGCCCGCTTCACGATGATCAGGACGAGGACGGCAGCGCCCGCGCCGCTGGTGAGGGTGAGCAGTTCCTGCGGCCAGTCGTAGGCGAGGATGATGCCGTTCATCAGCAGCTGCACGATCGACATCGGCAGGAGGACCTTCCAGCAGAAGCTCATCAGCTGGTCGATGCGGAGGCGCGGCACGGTGGTGCGCACCCAGAAAATCGTGACGATGAACGCGAGGCTCTTCACCATCGTGGTTGCGAGCTGTAGCGACCAGTGCGCATCGGTGCCGAAGGGGAATGCCCAGCCGCCGAGGAAGACCACGGACCCGAACACGCTGAAGCCCCACATCGAGGCGTATTCCGAGAGCTGGAACATCGACCAGCGGATGCCGGAGTACTCGACGAAGTAGCCGCCGACGATTTCCGATTCCGCCACCGGGATGTCGAATGGCGCGCGGTGCAGTTCGGAGAGCATCGCCGTGAAGAAGATGATGAAGGCAAGCGGCTGGAGGAGGACGTACGGGCGGTCTTCCTGGAGCGCGGCGATGACGTTCAGGTTGAGCGTCCCGATCTCGTTGCCCGTATCGGCGCTGGTGATCATCGCGACGCAGAGGAGGCTGATCACCAGCGGGATTTCGTAGCTGATCATCTGCGCGGCGGCGCGGACACCACCAAGGAGCGCGTACTTATTCCCCGAGCCGAGGCCGGCCATCATGATGCCGACGATGTTCAGTCCGAGGATGGCGAACACGTAGAAGAGGCCGAGGCCGAGGTTGCGGACGCCCCAGTCTTCGGCGAATGGCAACGCCATCAAGACCATGAAGACGGGGATGAAGGTCGCGTAGGGCGCGAGTTCGAACACCCAGCGGTCGGCGTTCGTGGGCCGGATGTCTTCTTTCAGGACGAGCTTGAGCGCGTCCGCGAAGGCCTGGATGAGGCCGCCGGGTCCGGTTTCGGTCGGGCCCAGGCGCTGCTGGAAGCGGGCAACCACCTTGCGTTCGCCATAGGTGAGGTACATCACCACGAGCGTCATCGCGAGGACGATGAGGACCACCCGGACGATGGCGTCCAGCCAGGACGGCATCCCGAACAGCGGGTCGGCGAAAGGCATCATTTGTCCACCTCGCCCAGCACGATATCGAGCGAACCGAGAATGATGATGGCGTCGGCGACGTAGTGGCCGACCACCATCTGCTTGAGCGCCGAGAGGTTGCAGAAGGAAGGCGACCGCAGCTTCATCCGGTAGGGCTTATTCCCGCCCTTCGCCAGCGCGTAGACGCCGTATTCGCCCTTGGTGCCTTCGGTCCGGACGTAGCACTCGCCATCGTCGATGCGCAGGGTCTTCGGCAGGTCCGGGTTGAGGACGAGGCCGCCCTTCGGCATCTGTTCCATGCACTGGCGGACGATCTTCGTGCTCTGGTAGGCCTCGGCCATGCGCACCATGAAACGGTCGAACACGTCGCCGTTCTTGCCGGTGGGGATGTTGAACTTCATCCGGTCGTACACCGAGTAAGGCTCGGCCCGGCGGATGTCGTGGGCGAGGCCCGTGGCGCGAATCATCGGGCCGCTGAGGCCCCAGTCGATCGCCTGCTCTTTCGAGATCGGGGCAAGCCCGCGACAGCGCTCGACGAAGATCTCGTTCCCAACGAGAAGGCCGTCGAAGTCCTCCAGGCCCTGTTCGATGTGGCCGAGGATTTCGTTGACGCGCCGTTCCCAGCCCTCGGGAAGGTCCATCTGGACGCCGCCGGGGCGGAGATAGGTCGGGAACATGCGGTCGCCGGCGACTTCCTCGAAGAAGTCGTAAATGCGCTCGCGTTCGCGCCAGGCGTAGATGAACGACGTGCCGAACGAACCGACGTCGGCGCCGAACGCACCGAAGAACATGAAGTGCGAGAGGATGCGCGAGAGCTCGGCCATCATCACCCGGATGTATTCGGCCCGCTCCGGCACTTCGATGTTGCCGAGCTTTTCGACGGCCATGCAGTAGGCCTGTTCACAGCACATGCCGGCGAGGTAGTCGGTTCGGTCCCACCAGCCCATGGACTGGCGGTAGTCGTGGTTCTCGGTCAGCTTCTCGAGGCCGCGGTGGAGATACCCGATGTACGGCTCGCAGTCGACGACGACTTCGCCATCGACGGGGAGGACCATGCGGAAGACGCCGTGAGTCGCGGGGGGCTGCGGACCCACGTTGATCGTCATGTCGACGGTGTTGAAGGAGTCGATGCTCGCGGTGCGTTCTTCAGGCCAGACAGTCATTAGAACTTGAACCCCGCGGAAGTATCTTCGATGCCCTGGAAGAGCTCGGCCTTCTGGAGCGGGTGCGCCTTGAGCAGCGGGTGGATGCGGACATCTTCGTCCAGGAGGAGGTTCTTCAGGTTCGGGTGGCCGTCGAAGACGAGGCCGACCATCTCGGCGGCTTCGCGCTCGTGCCAATCGGCGGCGGCGTAGAGGCTCGTGATCGAGGGGACGTGCGGGTTGCCCGGAGGCGTGTTCACATCCACCTGGATCGAGTGGCGGTGCTTGAACGAGTAGAAGTGGTAGACGGCGCGCAGGCCCTCTTCCGTCATATCAATGCCGGTGACGTTGCGAAGGAAGTCGAACGCGAGTTCGCGGCGCTCCTTCAGTCCCTGCACGAGTTCGAGGAAGTGCTCCGGCGCGACGTGGATGACGGCGTCGGTGGAATGCTTGCTCGCCGTGAACGGGATCTTCCCGAGGTGCTTGTGCACCAGGGCGGCGACGCCGGGATAGGCGGTGGCGGTTTCGTTGCTCATCCGACCATCCGCTTTTCTTCCATGATCTTCTCCTGGAGGCGGAGCAGGCCATCGAGCAGGGATTCCGGGCGCGGCGGGCAACCCGGGACGTAGACGTCCACGGGGATGATCTTGTCGACGCCCTGGAGCACCCGGTCGTATTCGGTGTAGGGGCCGCCGTTGGTCGCGCAGGCGCCCATGGAGACGACGTACTTCGGGTTCGGCATCTGCTCGTAGAGGAGCTTGATTGCCGGGGCCATCTTCTTGGTGACCGTGCCCGAGACGATCATCACGTCGCTCTGGCGGGGGGAAGGCCACGGCACGATGCCGAAGCGGTCCAGGTCGTGGTTCGACATGAACGTCCCGATCATCTCGATGGCGCAGCAGGCGAGGCCGAACGTCATCGGCCAGAGGGAGCTCTTGCGGCTCATCGCGATAACCGTGTCGGCGCCGACCTGGAGCACGCCGGGGAGCACGATGCGGTAGGCGGCGTGCATGTCCGGCAGTTCGACGGGCTTCAGGCGCTCCGCTTCG
This sequence comes from uncultured Dehalococcoidia bacterium, assembly GCA_937864275.1. GTDB lineage: Bacteria > Chloroflexota > Dehalococcoidia > Tepidiformales > Tepidiformaceae > Amarobacter. Next base: position 584 of record CALMIW010000542.1, on the reverse strand, counting down.
GCTCCGTAGTCCGGGACGTAGGGCTTGATCGTTGTGTCGGTCATTTCCACTCCAGGACGCCGCGCTTCCAGGCGTAGGCCAGGCCCAGGGCGAGGACGCCGATGAAGACCAGCATTTCGTAGAAGACGAACATGGGCAGGCTCATGAAGGTGATCGCCCACGGGAAGATGAAGACCGTCTCCACATCGAAGATGAGAAACAGGATGGCGATGAGGTAGTAGCGGACGTGGACCTGGGCCCAGTTGCGGCCGATGGGGAGCATGCCGCATTCGTAGGAGACGCCCTTGGCGCGTTCTTTGGCGAAGGGGGCGAGGAGCCGGCTGCCGATGAGCGCCGAAAAAACGAGGACGAACCCGGCGATGGCCGAGATCATCACGGCGGACCAGAGGTCGTAGAAGCTCATTGCGCGAACCTTCTATCGCCAGTCAAGAAAAAGCAGAGCCGCGGTTCGCGAAGTAGCGATCGGGCTCTGCAACTCATGGACGGGCGAACTCCCCGGATGGTGAGAGACAGCCGGAAACGGGCTCCCTCTGCAGTTGTGACGAACGACACAAACGATACCTGTGGGTGAAGGGGAGGGCAAG
>CALMIW010000541.1 GCA_937864275.1 uncultured Dehalococcoidia bacterium | reverse complement strand
CGCGTATGGGAGAAACCCCCGCGCCCCCGGGGGAGGGCGCCGAAAAAGGACCCCCCCCCGCGGGCCCGGGGGGAGCCGGGGGGAGGCCCAAAACCCCCCCCCCCCCCCCCCCCGCCGCAGCCACCCGCGAAGCCTATCCCGTCGCCCTCTCCGAACTGGTCGAGCAGGGCGTCGATGTCGTCGCCCTCGACGCCGACCTTTCGGCCTCAACGATGGGCTACCAGTTCGGGGACAAGTACCCCGAACGCTGGCACTCCGTCGGCATCGCTGAGGCGAATATGGTCGGCATCGCCGCCGGCTATGCCGCCACGGGCAAGACTGCCTTCGTCGCCAGCTTCGCCTCGTTCCTCCCCGGCCGGTGTTTCGACCAGATCCGCACATCGGTCGCGCAGCCCCGGGGCGGCCTGAACGTGAAGTGCGTCGCCAGCCATGGCGGCGTCACCGTCGGCGAGGACGGCGCGAGCGCCCAGGCGATTGAAGACGTCGCCCTGATGACGTCCCTCATCCCATTCGACGTCATCGTCCCGGCCGACTTCGAATCCGCCCGCCAGGCGATCGTCGCCGTGGGCAAGACGACGCGCCCGTCGTACGTGCGCACCGGCCGCCCGAAGGTCAATGCTATCTACGACGCCGGCTACCGCTTCGAAATCGGAAAGGCAAACATCCTCCGAGCGGGCACCCACGTCACGTTCATCGCCTGCGGCATCCTTGTCGGGGTCGCCCTCGAGACCGCCAACCAGCTCGCCTCCGAAGGTATTTCCGCCCGCGTCATCGACATGGCGACGATCAAGCCGATCGACCGCGAGGCGGTCCTTGCCGCCGCCCGCGAGACCGGGGCCATCGTCACGGCCGAAGAACACCAGACGCACGGCGGACTCGGCACGGCGGTCGCTCGCGTGCTCGCCGAGACACTGCCCACGCCGGTCTCGTTCGTGGGGGTCGACCGTTACGGCACCAGCGGCAAGTGGGACGAGCTCCTCGATTACTTCGATCTCACGCCCGCGCGCCTCGGCGCCGCCGCCAGGGACGTCATCGCGCGAAAGCGCTAGTTGCCGGGAGACTGGCACCGGCCCGGTGTCAGCGCCGCCCGGTCAGTTCGCGGATCGCCGCCACTTCCGCCGGGTCATAGGGTGTCCCATCTCCGCGCAGGACGTCGTGGAACCAGGTCGTCTCCGCCGGGTCGGGCACCCACGGCAGGTGCGTCTCCGTCTTCCCGTTCACGAAGCCCCAGTTGAACGCGCCGATCTTCTCGCGCTTGAAGATCGGGAGGTGGGTGGTGAACAGGCTGACGCGCGTCCTCGCCATGTATTCCGTGCAGAGGATCGGCCGCCCATGGCGCTTCAGGCTCGTGATTAGCGTCTCGAGCCGGTCCGTTCCCTCGTAGTTGTGGAAACTGATGATGTCCGACTCCTCGAAGAACACCGCGTTCAGTTCGCGGTCCGCGTTGTAGGCTCCGACCGTGAGCGGTTGCGAAGGCGCCGCCTGCCGCGCCCATTCGAAGGCGAGCCGCACGAGCCGGAGGTGGGCCGGTTTCGACACTTCCCGCCAGCGCATCGCCTCGGACACGCGTGCCTCGCGCTCCGCCGAGGAGAGGTGCTGCAACGGCAGGAACAGGTTCGTCGGCTCGTTGTAGAGGTCCCAGCCCAGCACGCGCGAGTCGTCTGCGAAGCGGCGCACGAGGCCGGAAATGTAGGCTTCGAGCCGCGGGTAGTGGGTCTCGTCCAGCACGACCGCGTGGCCGGGCGATTGCAGCCAGCCGGAGTTGTGGCGGCCCTGTGGCGCCGGCTGTGGCCCGAGCGTCGCTCCTGCGTGCCAGCAGTCGTCGAACGGGACAAACAACGCGGCAATGCCATGGCTGTCCGCGATGCGCAGGAACTGCTCGATCCGCGCCGCGAACCCCTGGGCGTCCGATTCCCACAGGAGGTCGTGCAGGAACACGCGCATCGCGTTCATACCGAGGTCCGCGGCGAGCGACAACTCTCGATCGATGGTCGCAGGATCGAACGTCTCGGCCTGCCACATCTCCAGCTGGTTGATGGCCGTGGCCGGAGTGTAGTTCGCGCCAACGAACCACGGCTGGCCCGCGTACCAGTCGTTCGCCCGTGTCTCGCTCCATCGCGCCGGGTTCGCCATGCATCCCTCCGCCCGACCGAGTCTACCGATGCGGCGCTGACGTTCCAGCGTCCGGGACGCCCTGGGTTGCCATCTCGCCGCTCGCCATCGCCAGCGTCATCTCGTAGATCGGGAGTGCCGCCGCATCGCGCCGGTCCTGGTAGCCTCGCAGCGCTTCGGCCGCGGGCAACTCCCCGGAGAGCGCGAGGTCCAGCGCCTTCGCCAGCAGGCTCGCGTCCCGAAAGGCATCGGTGATGCCGAAGCCGGTCACCGGGTCCTTCATGTAGCCCGCGTCGCCGACGAGCGCCCAGCCATCGCCCCACGGTTTGCGGAAGAAGTTGGGAACGTCCGCGGTTCCCATCCAGCGCTCTTCGCGTTTCCCCGCGCGCACACGCGCCGCGAAGAGCGGGGAAGCGTCGAGGAGGCTGAAGTCGGCGCGGTAGGCGTGGAACTCCGAGCGCGGGCCACCGGCGGCGATGCAGACCCTGCCGTCGTTCGTGGGGAATGCGAGTACCCCTCCCCGGTCGGAGATATGCACTTCCGCGCCTTCCATCTCGATGCCCGAGAAGTAGGAGTAATAGCCGCCGGTGAGCGCCTCTCGCTGGCGGTACTCCGGAGCCCGGACTGCCCTGGCAACCAGTGAATGGTGCCCGTCCGCGCCGACGACGAAGCGAGCGCTCTCCCGTGTAAGGTTTCCCTCCCGGTCACGCCCGCCGATCCCCGTCACCCGCTCGCCCTCCATCGCCACTTCCTCCAGGCGGAAACCGGAACGGAGCTCGGCCCCCGCCTCGACTGCGGCGTCCACCAGGATGGAGTCGAGCAGGTACCGGCGCGGGCAGTAGGCGGGCCGCTCGAGCGGAGGCGTCGGCACGGGCGCGCCGCCGATGAACACCGAGAACGTCCTGATGGCTGGAACGCCGGTCGCGACCACGCGCTCCAGCAGCCCCCAGTCCTCCAGGTACTGGACCCCCATCGGCTGGATGTAGTGCGTCGAGAGCTTGTCGCTGGGGAATGTCGCCCGGTCCAGGAGGAGCACGTTGTAGCCGGCTCGCGCGAGCAGCATGGCCGTTGGGGAACCGGCGCAGCGCGCGCCGATGACGATGACGTCGTACACAGGAGACTCCGAGTGTGGTCTGTCGTCCCCAACACGACGCGGGAACATTACCAGACCGGCGATCGGGCGGAACCTGCCGGTTCAGGCAGTTGCGCGCTCCTCGCTGCTGCGTCGGAGGGCGTGCCGAGTCGAGGCACCCGCCGTAGAATCCGGCCCCACAACCCCACGGAGGACTAGCCTTGCCCACCATCAACCGAGACGGTGTGAACATCTACTACGAAGACCACGGCACCGGCCCCGCCGTCCTCCTCAGCCACGGGTACAGCGCCACCACGCGGATGTGGGCGGGCCAGGTAGAGGCTCTAAA
>CALMIW010000540.1 GCA_937864275.1 uncultured Dehalococcoidia bacterium | reverse complement strand
GCACTCACCGCCGGACGAGTGATTGTGCCCCCCTCGTCTCACCCGCTCCGCTTCAGCCGCCCCGTCCGCTTCGCATACCGCTCACCCATGCTGAACACCCACACGCCCAGCGGGATCATCACGAACCCGCTCACGATGAGCCCCGCGATCGTCACCCAGAGGTCGCCGAACCCGTCGCCGTCGATCAACGCGCTCCGGATTCCTTCGATCACGTAGCGCGCCGGGCTGAAGATCGACATCGTCGCCAGCGGCTCCGGCATGTCGCCCGCCTTGATGTAGATGCCCGAGATCAGCACCAGCGCCGCCTGGATGACGTGCGTCATCTCGGCGCCCCGCTCCGGGTACAGCAGCGGCAGCACCGCGCCCATGATCCCGATCCCGACCAGGCTCAGGCTCCCGGCCACCAGCACCGCCGTCGCCGAGAAGTAGTTCGCGTTCGCCATGTCCAGGTCGAAGACCAGCACGATGACGACGAGGACTACCGCCGTGTGGAGCAGGCCGTACACCAGCGAGAACAGTGCCGTCCCCACCATGTGCGTGCCCCGGCGGACTGGAGCCATGAACGTGTACTCGATCGTGCCCTCCCAGCGCTCCCAGCTGATCATCTCGCTCACCGTCTGGAACACCACGGCGAGGTAGTGCCAGACGAGCGCGCCGATCGCCAGGAACAGGATGAACGCGTCGATCTGCGCATCGGCCAGCGCTTCGCTGCCGATTGCGCTGTTCGTCCCCTTTGCGATGAGCACCACCGCGAGGCTGTTCGCGACGGTGTAGAGCATCCACACCACCTCCCAGCCCCAGTACCGCTTCACGAGGTTGATGTTCCGTTCGACGAACGCGTAGCTCGCCTTCAATTCGTAGTACGCCAGGCTCATTGCTTCTCTGCCTCCTGGTCCGCCTCTTCGAGCTTCTTGCCGGTCAGCCGGAGGAAGACATCCTCCAGCGATGGGACGGGCTCTCCGGGCTGGCGGACCTTCTCTTTCAGTCCGGTAGGGGTATCGAGGGCGACAACGCGCCCCTTGTCGACGATGGCGATCCGGTCGCAGAGTTCGTCCGCTTCCTGCATGTCGTGCGTGGTGAGCATCACCGTCGCGTCGTGCGAGTTCCGGATCTCGAGGACTGCCGCCTGCACCTCGCGTTTCGAATGGGGGTCCAGCCCCGTTGTCGGTTCATCGAGCAGGAGCAAGACCGGGGCCGTCAGGAAGGCCCGGGCGATGGCCACCTTCTGCTGCATCCCGCGCGACATGTCCTCCATCGGCGAACCGAACGACCGTTGCTCCACGCCGAAGCGCGTGAGGATCTCCTCCGCCTTCGCCCGCGCGAACGCCGGGTCGACGGAGTAGAGGCGCGCGCCGTACATCAGGTTCTCCATCGGCGAGAGCTTCTTGAAGAACGACGCTTCCACGGAGACGCGGTTGATCAGCCGTTTCACCTTGAACTCGTCGCGCTCGACGTCCAGGCCGAAGATGCGCACGCGCCCCGAGTCCGGCATCAGGAGCGTCGACATCAGCCGGATGAGCGTGCTCTTGCCCGTGCCGTTCGGCCCGAGCACGCCGAAGATTTCCCCGCGTTCGACCGTCAGCGAGATGTGGTCGACGGCGACCACGCGCTTGCGTTCGGCCGTCTTGCCGCGCAGGCGGCTGAAGATGCCCGGCCCCTGCCGGAAGACCTTCGTGACGTCGTCGACTTCGAGGGCGCGGGCGGCGGGGTCGACCGCCACCGTGACACCCTGGAACTGGGATGGATCGAGCGCTACCGCCGTCATGGATGGACTCCTTCTGCAAAAGGGAAGAGCCGGCGGGTTCCTGGTTGTCCGGGGAAACAAGAAACCGTGGGCGTTCGGTGTGGCCCACGGCTCGTTATCGCTTCGCGATAGTCGTCAGACGGTGGGCGGGATGGGCGCGGTGCGGCCGTTTGGCACGGCGGGGCGCGCGACATGGAGGAA
>CALMIW010000539.1 GCA_937864275.1 uncultured Dehalococcoidia bacterium | reverse complement strand
AGACGCTCGGGCTCCCGGTCCTTGAGCTCGACTCGGTCTTCCACGCCTATCCCAACTGGGTCGACCTGGACCGCGAGGCCTTCCGCGAACAGGTGAGCGCCTACCTGGCAGAGCACCGCGACGGCTGGGTCCTCGACGGCAACTACAGCCATGTCCGCGACCTCGTCCTCGCCGAGGCGGAAACCGTCATCTGGCTCCGGCTGCCTTTCCACACGGTCTACCGCGCGCTGGCCTGGCGCACCGTCTCGCGGTCGTTTCAGGGGGCCGAACTCTGGAACGGCAACCGTGAGTCTCTCCGTCAGACGTTCCTCTCTCGCGATTCCATGCTCGTCTGGGGCATTGCCGCCTGGCGCAGCCACCACCAGGTCGTCGGCGACTCGTTGCGCACCACGCCCCACCGCGCTCGCGTGTACGTCCTCCGCTCGCGCCGGCAGGTCCGGTACCTGCTTCGAAATGCCACGCCCGCTTCGGATACGATTGCGGGGCACCAGGCAACAGGAGACTGACCAATGGAAACCGTCCGAGATGGCGACCTCGAAATCGTAATGGCCGGCCCCACCGGCTACGGCAACAACGTCTTCGTCGTGATCGACCGCTCGACTGGCGAGGCCGCGTTCATCGATGCCCCCGGCGAGCCGGACGTGAACGCCGCCGCCGCCGAATCGGCCGGCGTCAAGCCGTCCAAGATCCTGCTCACCCACGGCCACTTCGATCACACGCCCGCCATCGACGCGCTGAAGGCAAGGTTCGGCGCCACGCTCTATGCCGATGCCGGCGAGCCCGGGCTCAAGGATGGCCAGCTCGATACCGCCGTGAAGCATGGCGACGAGGTGAAGGTCGGCAACCTCTCGTTCCGGGTGGTCAGCGTTCCCGGCCACACGCCCGGCAGCACGACCTACGTCTGCGGCAAGCACGCGTTCGTCGGCGACACGCTCTTCCCTGGCGGCCCCGGGCGCTCGAAGGACAATGCCGCGCTCCAGCAGGAGCTCGCCTCCATTACCCGGGAGCTCTACGCCCTGCCCGACGAGACCACCATCTGGCCGGGGCACGGAGCCATCACCACCATCGGGGCGAGCAAGCAGGAGTACGCCGTTTTCGCCGCGAAGGACCACGCGCCGGACCTCTGCGGCGATGTGAGCTGGCTGGATTCGTAGTCGAGGACACCTGACCTTCTCGCGGAAGGCTCACAGCTCGACCACCACGTCGGCGAAGCGCTCCGTAAACCTGCGGTCGTGGCTCACGGCGAGGATGGCGCCTTCGTAGCCCTCCAGTGCCGTCTCGAAGGCCTCCCGGCTGTCCAGGTCGAGGGGGTTCGTCGGCTCATCGAGGATGAGCAGGTTCGCACCGCCGCGGACGATGAGTGCCAGGCTCAGCCGCCGGCGCTCGCCGTAGCTCAGCTTCGCCACCGGCGTGCGCACCTGGTCGTGGCCGAGGAGGAAGCGGTGGAGGAAGTTGGTCGCTTCGGCTTCGGTCATCGGCGCGGTCCGCCGCAGCAGGTCTACCGGGGAGAGTCCGCGGTCCTCCGCGACCACGGCGGGGTCATCCTGCTGGGCGAGGGAGGCGACCTTCGCTGAGGGGCTGAGCGTCACCGGACCTTCCGCCGCCGGCTGCGCACCCAGGATGGCGCGCAGCAGCGTTGTCTTGCCGCGGCCGTTCGGTCCGGTGACCACCACGCACTCGCCCTTGTTCACGCTGAAGTCCAGCCCTTCGAACAGCCGCCGCCCGCCGATGTCCAGCGCGAGGTCCGTCACCGCGACGAGGCGGCTGGCGCCGCCGCTGGCGTTGGCGAACTCCAGCGTGCCGAGGAATGCCCGCGGCTTCGTTTCGGGCCGGTCGATGTGTGCCGCCGAGTCCAGTTCCCGTTCGAGGCGCGCCTTCAGGGTGACCGCCCGCCGGGCGATCTTGAGCGCCTTCTTCCGTTTGGCGAAGTCGATCGTCCGGTTTTCGATCCCCCTGGCCCGCGTTTCGATCTTGTGGATCGCCTGTTTGAGCTGGGCGGCTTCGCGCTCCTGGCGTTCGTAGGCCGTCTGCTGTTCCTCCCGGCGGCGCTCCTTCTCGGCGATGAGCGCGCTGTAGTTCCCGGCGAAAACCTCCGCCCCCTGCCCGCCGGCCTGGAGTTCGAGGATCTGCTTCGCGCACGAATCGAGGAACGCGCGGTCGTGCGCGACCGCCACGATGGCGCCGCGAAACCCCCGGATCGCCCCCTCGAGCCAGGCGAGACCGGCCACGTCGAGGTTGTTCGTCGGCTCGTCGAGCAGCATCAGGTCCGGCGAAGCCGCCACCAGGTCGAGCAGTCCGAGCCGGGTCAGTTCGCCGCCCGAAAGCTGGCCCAGCTTCGTCTCGGCCCCGATATGCTCGATGCCGAGGGCCGCGCGCGCCGCGCCGAGGTCGAACTCGGCACCGGCCGAGATCCAGGACAGGAGCGCGTCGTACTCTGCCGAGAGGCGGTCTGTTTCGTCCGGGTCGCTTGCCGCCCCGATGGCGGTCGCGAGGCGCTCGAGTTCACGGGCGGCGTCCTCCGAGGCGAACGCGCGCGGGAACGCGCCGGCGGCCGATTCGTTTTCGCGCCCGGCGAATCCCTGCCGCAGGTAGCCGACCGTCGCCCGCGGTGCGAGCGTCACCCTGCCGCGCTCGGGCTGATCGATCCCGGCGAGCACGCGCAGCAGCGTCGTCTTCCCGGCGCCATTTGGGCCGACGACGCCAATCAGTTCGCCGCGTTCAAGGTTGAAGGTAACGTCTCTCAGGACGGTGCGGCCGCCAAGTTCGCGGCCCAGGGCAGATACGGACAACATGCCGGAGTCTCCACGGGACATGCTCCCGCTCGGGACGGATCGGCTTGGGGACGAAGGACGCGGTCGGTGGGGGAGCGGGAGGGATTGGGACACACCGGGACACGGCAGGCGCTCAATGGAGCCTGGTTCGTGTTCGCGCTTCGCCGGTGTCAGTCGACCAATGGAGACCTCTCGCGGGGGTGCTTTCAGCCTACGGCAGGTGAGGGCGTTTGGGAATCGGTCTTTCGTGGGAGCCTGCAGGCACGACGATCCCGACGAAGCCGAGCACGAACGGGGTGGCGAAGACGCAGGCGCCCACGGACAGCGTCGCAACGGACGCGTAGTACGGCCAGGGCTCGTGGCCGGAGCGCGGCGCAGAGTCGCCGAGGATGAGCCAGGTCGCGAGGGTCAGCAGTGGTGGTGCAAGTGGCGCGGCGAACGCCCAGCCAACCAGGAGCCACCCCAGCCTCCGCCCCCGGTCGAGGAGAGACCAGCCCCATGCCCCGATCAGCATCGCGACTGGCGCCGAGACGATGAGCCATACGATGAATCCGCTGGCCACCCGAGCAGTCTACCAGCTTCGTCTAGCCGATCGCCTCCAGCCGGTAGGCGCCGACATCGCGCGCGAACCGCCAACGCGAGCCCTGTGGCAGCCCGTCGCGACGGATGAAGTAGTGCTGGTGCGGCTGTTCGGGGCCGCGGCACTCGCAGTCCGGTGCTTCGACCCTGGCGCTCGCTGTCCCGCCGCCCCCGGCGAGTTCGAATGCCTGTCCGATGGGCGGGAAGAAGCCGAGGGCCGCCTTCTCCACGAGGATGTAGCCTTCGCGCGCTTCCTCGGACGAGATCTTGCGTTCGTAGGAGTCCCTGGCCATGGGCTACCCCTCCAGGAGTTCCACCGTGTCGCCGGGTCGAACGGCGCCGCGGGTAAGGACCCGGGCGTAGGCGCGGCTCCACCCGGGGTGGATGTTGTGGTGGATGCGGTTCGAATCCCGGTCTTTGAACGACCCGCGGATCGTGGTGCAGGGTGTGGTGTAACGGGTGATCTCGAGGAGGACGTCCGCGCCAAGCCGAAGGCGCGAGCCTGGCGTCACCCGCTCCCAGTCGATGCCGCGCGTCGTGATGTTCTCCCCCGTGCTCCCTGGGCCGATCGGGTGGCCCTCGGCCGCGAGCGCTTCGATCCGCTCGACGGCGAACAGGCAGACCGCGCGCTCGGGACCACCGTGGATCTCCGGCTCGTTGTGGCCGTCGCCCACGATGCCGTTTTCGCCGACTTCGGCTTCCAGCACCGGCAGCTTGGGGACGCCGCCCTTCGAAACGCTCACCTGGACGATGGTGCCGCTCCTCATGCCAGCGCCGCCTGCGCGGGGTGGTCCATCTCCGCCAGCAGTTGCGCCGTCGCGAACGTCACGGCTTCCACCGCCGCGGCGAACGCAGCTTCGTTCTTCTTCGCCGGTACGCGATAGCCGCTCACCTTGCGCACGAACTGGAGTGCCGCCGCCTGCACCTCTTCGGGAGTCGCCGGCGCCTCGTTATTCCTCAGCTTCTTGATACTCCTGCACATACAGCGAAGGTAGCAGGTTCGTGTTTCAGGTGTCAGCACTCGGCGCTGACTGTGAGGTACACTGCGCGCGCCCCATCCATCCCGCTCGAGGTGAGACCAGGATGTCCG
>CALMIW010000538.1 GCA_937864275.1 uncultured Dehalococcoidia bacterium | reverse complement strand
CGCGGTCCGGTCGATGACCTTCCCGCCGAGTGCTTTTTCGAGGTTGCGCTGCTGGGACGGCGAGAGCTCGTCATCGAAGATGACGACGTTCGCGTCCAGCTGTTTGCGGGCTTCGCCGATTTCATCCAGCTTGCCGCTGCCGACGGAGGTGGCTACGTTGGGATGTTCGAGCTTTTGCGTGGTGGAACCCACGACAACGGCGCCGGCAGTCTTCGCCAGTTCAGCGAGCTCGCCGAGGGACTCCTCGGCCGGAAGCAGGGCTTTCGGAAGGTCGGCGGCGACCAGGTAGGCGCGGTCGGCGATGCGGGCGGTGGAGTGGAACTTGGTTGGCATAGCTATCCAGCAGGTGGCGGCACGGAAAGTCCGCGGCAGATCTTTTGGGCCAGACGGTCTTTGACCTCGCCGTGTCGCGGGATCTGTTCCCGCTGACCTGTCTCGGGATTCCACCAGATCGAGTGGCTGGCTCCTTCGCGAAGCAGTTCACAGCCGTGGAGCGTCAGGTGGCGGACGAGGTTGATGCGTTTCAACCGGCGACGGTCACGACTCTCCGCTCTGCCGCAGCGGACATCTCGGCGGAGCGTTCCTCGCGGAGGTAAGCCAACATCATTTCGATGCCGAGGCGAAGGTCGTCGACCGTCTCCTCAATTGTCTCACCCTGGCCGTTCGCGCCGGGAACTTCAAGACAATACGCCCAAAAGCCCCCTTCTTCCGCGGGCTCAACGATTGCGGTGAATTCGTTCTTCACTCTTCGATCATACCAGAGCCAGGCAGCCGGGTGCCGCCAGCTACTTGGTTGCCCACGCCTCGATGCGGCGGAGACCTTCTTCCATGCGGTCGTCCGGGGTGGTGACGCTGAGGCGGATATAGCCTTCGCCATTGAGCCCGTAGCCGCGGCCGGGAGTGACGACGACACCGGTCTCATCGATGAGCTTTGCGGCGTACGCGGCGCTGGTGACACCCGCGGGCAGCTTCGCCCAGACGTAGAGCGAGGCCTTCGGGGTATCGACTTCTAGGCCCGCCTTGCGCAGCACCTCGACCATGCGGTCGCGCCGGCGCTGGTAGATGGCGTTGTGTTCGTCGATGCAGTCCTGCGGGCCGTACACGGCCTCGATGGCCATCTTCTGGATCGCCTGCGGGATGCCGCTGTCGATGTTCGACTTCACCCGCATGAGCGCATCGACCATCTGGGCGTTGCCGACGACCATGCCGATGCGCCAGCCGGTCATGTTGTAGATCTTGGACCAGGAGTTGAATTCGACTGCCACGTCGCGGGCGCCGGGGACCTGGAAGATGCTGATCGGGGTGTAGCCGTCGTAGGCGACGTCGCAGTAGGGGTTGTCGTGGAGGATCGCCACGTCGTACTTCTTCGCCCAGTGAATGGCTCGCTCGAAGAAGTCGAAGTCGGCTACGGCGCCTGTCGGGTTGTTCGGGTAGTTGAGCCAGATGAGCTTGGCCTTCTCCGCGACGTCGGCCGGGATCTTGTCGAAGTCCGGCTTCCAGCCGCTCTCCCGCGTGCAGTCGAGCTTGTAGCTCGATCCGCCCGCGAACATGGTCCCCACTTCGTAGACCGGGTAGCCCGGGTCCGGCACCAGGGCGATGTCGCCGGGGTCGATGAAGCAGAGCGCGATGTGGCCGATGCCTTCCTTCGAACCGATGAGCGGCAGGGTCTCTTTCACGGGGTCGAACTTCACTTCGAAGCGGCGCTCATACCAGTCGGAGATCGACTGGCGCAGTTCGGGCAGCCCCTCCGATTCGGGGTAACGATGGTTGACCGGTTCCTCGGCCGCCTGGTGGAGGGCGTCGAGGATGTGGCGCGGCGTCGGGAGATCCGGGTCGCCGATGCCGAACGTGACGATGTCGACGCCTTCGGCGCGCTTGGCAGCGATTTTCTTGGAGATTTCAGCAAACAGGTACGGAGGCAGCGCCTCGACGCGCTTCGCGAGTTTCATCGTAGGTATCCTGAGGTTGGGTGGTGCTCGCCGCGTTAGTCGCGCGCCGCCGGCACGTTCCCGATCCTACCATCAACCGGCGGCACGGCCACCTCCGCGGCCAAGGACCCGCCACATATCCTCTCGCGAGCCGCATTTCACTCTCGGCCGCCCACACCATTCGCCCTCGCCAAGTTCGAACGTGTCGATGGCGCACCAATCGTCGAACGTAGTGGCTTCAACTCCGCGCGCGGCGAGGAGGGCCGAAACGGCCTCTGCCGAGGGCGACACCGGCGCCCACGTGCGGCGGTTCGCGGCGTCCTCGACCATCGCGTTCACCGTCTCCAGCGCGTCCGGCTTGTTCGTGCCGATGACGCCGGATGGTCCGCGTTTCACCCAGCCGGCGGCGTATTCACCCACGACCACGGCGCCGGTTTCGGAATCGACTACGCGGCCGCCAGTGTTGGAAATGACGCCCCAGCGGTCGTTGAAGGGCACCCCGTCGAGAGCGACACCGCGGTAGCCAACCGAGCGGAAGACGAGTCCCACCGGAATGGTCTCCACGTCGCCGGTGGGTTGGGCCGAGATCGCGCCCGAGTCGCTCTTCACCAGGGCGTTGTGGACGAGCTTGATGGCCCCCACCCGGCCCTGCCCGTCATCGACGAGCTCGACGGGCGAGACGAGGAATCGCAAGTGGAGAGCCCTTGGTTTGCCAGCGAGCGGGCGCGCAGCGTATTCGCGCACCAGCTCGACCTTCCTCGCAAGCATGCGGTCGCCGCTCGCTTCGAGCTCTCCCTGGCTGAGGGCGTCGAGTTCGGCCTCAGCCGGGAGCACGTCGACATCCGCCACGGCGAGTTCGCCGAGTTCCTTCAGTTCCGGGTTGGTGAAGGCAGCCTGGGCGGGCCCCCGCCGACCGAGCAGGTAGACGTCCCGGACGCGGCTCGCGCTGAGTGCCTCGACCGCATAGTCCGGCATGTCGGTGGCGCGCAACTCCTCCGGAGACAGGCAGAGTATCCGGGCGACGTCGATGGCGACGTTGCCGACGCCGACGATGGCCACGGCTTCCTGGGAAAGGTCGAACCGGTAATCGCGATAGTCCTGGTGACCGTTGTACCAGGCGACGAACGCCGTAGCCGGATGGCTGCCTTCCAGGTCCTCGCCCGGGATGCCCATCCGGCGGTCGGTCTGGGCGCCCGTGCAGAAGATCGCCTGGTGGTAGTGCCGCTCGAGGTCTTCGACGGTCAGGTCCGTGCCGAATTCGACATTCCCGAAGAAGCGGAAGCGCGGGTGGGCAGCGGTCTGGGCGAATCCTTTGGTGACCGACTTGATTTTCAGGTGGTCCGGGGCAACGCCGTGGCGCACCAGCCCGTACGGCGTGAGCAGGCGGTCGAACATGTCGACCTCGACCGTGACCGACTCCTGCTTCAACAGGGGGTCGGCCGCGTAGAAGCCGGCCGGACCCGCCCCGATGATGGCGACGCGGAGCG
>CALMIW010000537.1 GCA_937864275.1 uncultured Dehalococcoidia bacterium | reverse complement strand
GCCTCAGTGGCGAACCCTACTCGCCGCTCGTCCGAACGGGCGGCCTGCTCGTCGCGCCGAGTCCCGAGGAATGGAGTCGAATGGCGGGGCTTTTCGGGGTTTAGGGGTTGGTGTCGGCCCTAGCCGAACAGCGGGCCGCCGGGGTCCAGCACCTTGCCGTCGAGGGCGATCACCGCGGGGCGCTCTTCGCAATACCCGTCGTTCTCGCACTTGTCGAACGTGAACGCGCCCTTCTTCTTGTCGAAATGAATCGACCAGGTCCCGCGTACGGGGCTCGATGGGCCTGCTTCGTTTTCGGCGGTGAGGATAGCGATGAGGGCTGCGATTTCTTCTCGTCCCATAAACGGTGCACGGTGTCCTGTGGCTGGAGTTTCAGTCGCCGCCGGCGAGTGTCGGCAGTGGCGCTGGCTGGCTCGCGGACCTGCGATTCAAGGATACATGAATCATCATCGCTACTGTGGTGACGGCGACGACCAGCAACGCGAGCACGAAGATCGTCTCGCGCTCGCCGAACGCGTCGGCGGCCAGCCCGATCGGGAAGCCGACGAGACCGTTCATGCCCCAGGCCATCATCGTTAGCGACATGACGCGCCCGTAGTACGCCTGGTCGGCGTTCTGCATGATCAGCGAGTTGTTCAGCAGCTGGAACGCGCTCGAGCCGGCGCCGGCGATGAACATCATCACCATCGCCTGCCAAAACGTCGCTGAAAGCGCCGTGAGCCCCAGCGAGACGCCGAGCACGATTGCGCCGGCGAACATCATTCGCCAGGCGTTCGGACCGCTCGCCTTGCTAGCCACCACCAGGGTCACCACCAGCCCGGAGAGTGCCCCCGCGAAAAACAGCAGCCCCATGTCCTCGGCGTCGTGCCCGAGTTCGTTCTCCAGCAGTCCCGGCAGAACCACCTGGTACGAAAACCCGAACATGATGACGCCCATGAACAACGGGACGAGCAGGGCAAGGCGCGGCCGGCTGGCGATGTGGCTGAACCCGAGTTTGAAGTCGCCGAGGATGGACTTCCCGCCGGATGGCCGCGCCTTGGTCCCCGGCAACTGTGTGAGGGTGAAAATCACGTAGCCGAACATGCCGCTCATGAAGAGGTAGGCTCCGCCCGTCCCGATGAAGGCGATGGCAACCAGCGCCGCCGTGAGCAGCGGCCCGATGACGCGCGTGAGTGTCATGCCCACCTGTTGCATGGCGATGGCATTGCCCATCTCGTCGCCGCTCACCAGCTCGCCGATCCATGCCTGCCGCGCCGGCCCGATGAACGAGAACACAGCGCCCATCACGAACGTCGACGACGCGAGTGTGAGGATCGTTATCGAGTCCGTGACGATGAGGATGCCGACGGTCAGGAAGTTCAGGCCGATGATCGTCTGGCCGATGAGGACGAGCCTGCGCTTCGACACCCGGTCCGCGATCACTCCGCCGAACGGAGAGATCACGATGGTGGCAAGACCCTGGCCCAGGGCCACCACGCCGACGGCGCCGTTCTTGCCGGTCAGGTCGAACGCCACGATCGACTGGACGATGCTCGACATCATGAAGGCCAGGAAGGCGACCGTGGTGCCCATCCAGAGCGTGCGGTACTGCGGGTTCTGCAGCGATTGAAAGGTGCTCTGGAACCATCTCGAGATCATTGCGACGATCCTAATCGGATGCCGCTGGATTCACCAATGCAGCGGGCGGATGTCACACGAATCCGCGAAGGAGGATGGCCCTGGCAACCTTCTCCAGCGAGATATCGAACGCCGCCTGCCGGAGTGTCGTCCCGTCCTTCGCCGATCGTGCCATCAGGTCGCGGAAGGTCGCGACCATCCGCTTCTCGAGTTCGGCGAGCACCGTCTCCAGCGGCCAGCGGAACTGCTGGATGTTTTGCGTCCACTCGAAGTAGGAGACCGTCACGCCGCCGGCGTTCACCAGCACGTCGGGCAGCACGGGGATCCCCCTCTTCGCGAGCACTTCGTCGCCGGACGGCGTCACCGGGTGGTTCGCCGCCTCGATGACCGCGCGCGCGCGGATGTTCGGGGCGTTCTCGCCGGTGATCACCTCACCGAGTGCTGCCGGTACGAGGTAGTCGCATTCGAGTTCCAGCAGGTCTTCGTTCGTCACCGGCTCCGCCGCATCAAATCCCGCGACGCTCCCGGCAACGCCGAACCACCGGTCCAGCGCGGCGATGTCGATGCCGTCCTTGTTGAACACACCGCCCTTGATGTCGCTCACGCCGATGATGGTGAAGCCCATCTCGTGCGCCACCCGGGCGGTCCACGAACCCACGTTCCCGTAGCCCTGGACGACGACCCTGAGGTCCCTGGGATTGGTGCTCTCCAGTGCGGCGTACTCGCGCATACAGGTCGCCACGCCGCGGCCGGTCGCCTGGTCGCGCCCGAAGCTCCCGCCCAATTCCACCGGCTTCCCCGTCACGATGCCGGGCGTGTACCC
Source organism: uncultured Dehalococcoidia bacterium (assembly GCA_937864275.1). Lineage (GTDB taxonomy): Bacteria > Chloroflexota > Dehalococcoidia > Tepidiformales > Tepidiformaceae > Amarobacter. The sequence goes on along the minus strand of CALMIW010000537.1, from coordinate 5,224 downwards.
GTATCGCTGCCCGTAGGCGTCCATCATCCAGGCCATGGTTTGGGCGTTTGTGCCCATGTCCGGAGCCGGGATATCCCGGGCGATGCCCAGCACCATCCCGATGTGCTGCGTATACGCGCGCGTCAGCCGGTTCAACTCCGTCTCGCTCATGCGCGTCGGGTCGCACATCACGCCGCCTTTCGCCCCGCCGAACGGCAGGTCCATCAGCGCGCACTTGTAGGTCATCAGCATCGCGAGCGCGCGCACCTCGTCCAGGTCCGCCTTGGGATGGAAGCGCACGCCGCCCTTGTAAGGTCCGCGCGCGCCGTTGTGCTGCACGCGGTATCCCTCGAAGATCTGCAGCTTGCGGTTGTCCATCCGCACCGGGATCTGCGCCCGAACCTCCCGCCAGGACGAACTCAACAGGTCGATGACTTCGGGACTGGTATTCAGGCGCCCGGCCGATTCGTAGACGGACTGGAGGACTGACTCCGAAGGAGAAGGTGAAGCAGGTGCCGTGGTCATGCGTGCTCGCTCGAAGGATGATGCCGTCACGATACACGCCTTCACGCCCACCTTCGCGTCAGCCGGCGCTGGTGCATTTTCCGGCTTCCCACCAGACTGTGGCGCCATGGCGAACGTCTTCATCACTCGCGCGATACCGGGCGGCGCAGTGGAAACGCTCCGCTCCGCCGGTCACGAAGTAGACATCTGGCCCGAAGCGTCGCCCCCGCCGCCGGAGGCGCTCGCCGCCAAACTCGCCGCTTCCGCTGCGGCGATGACCATGGTCGTGGATCGCGTCACGCCGGCCATGCTGGATGGCGCGCCGGACCTCAAGGTCGTCGCGAATATGGCCGTCGGCTATGACAATATCGACCCCGCCGAAGCAGCGAGCCGCGGCATCCGGGTCACGAACACGCCCGGCGTCCTCGCCGAGACGACCGCCGACATGGCCTTCGCCCTGCTGATGGCTGCAGCCCGAAACGTCGTCGCCGGCGACCGCGATACCCGCGCGGGCGGCTGGACCACCTGGTCGCCGACCGGCTTCCTGGGCCAGGACGTCTTCCGGGCGACACTGGGGGTCGTCGGACTCGGTGAAATCGGCGAAGCCATGGCGCGCCGCGCCCGCGGCTTCGAGATGCGCGTGCTCTACGCCAGCCGAACCCGCAAGCTCGAGGCCGAAGACCGCCTCGGCTGCGAATTCATGCCGCTCGAGGCGCTGCTGCAGCAGAGCGACTTCGTCTCGCTGCATACTCCGCTGAACGCCGAGACGCGCGGCATGATCGGTTCGCGCGAGTTCAGCCTGATGAAGCGCTCCGCGATCCTCGTGAACACCGCGCGCGGCCAGGTCGTCGACCAGGCCGCGCTCATCGCCGCCCTCCGCGCGGGCGCCATCGCGGGCGCCGCCCTCGATGTCACCGACCCCGAGCCTCTCCCGCTCGACAACCCGCTCTTTTCGTTCCCGAACGTCGTCATCACGCCCCACATCGCGAGCGCCAGTCTCGCCACCCGCTCGAAGATGGCCGACATGGCCGCCGCCAACATCATCGAAGTCCTCGCTGGCCGCCCGCCGATCAACCCGGTGAACTGATTCCCGGATGCACCCGAGTCGGCCCCAAACTTGACACATAACACGGAAACCAAGAGAAAGGGGAGTACGATCCGCGCCTACCCCTCAGGCGCTTGCGTCCGAACTTCCCCGGAGTGTCACTTTGACTAAGACGACCAAACCAGCCGGCAACCTCTGGCTTGCCGAAGAACTCTGGAAGCTCGACGCCATCGGCTTCGGGGATTTCACCCTTGGACGCACCTCCGTCCATTCGCCGATCTACGTCAACCTGCGGCGGCTCATCAGCAACCCGAAGGCGCTTGCCCGGTGCGCCAGGATCATCAAAGAAGAGCTGGAAGCGCTGATGTCCATGCGCAACCCGCACGTCCAGCCGTTCACGCTGGTCGCCGGCGTCCCGTTCGGTGGCCTCCACGTCGCCACCGCGTTTTCGCTCAGCGTGAACACCCCGATGATCTACATTCACCCTCCGGCGACCGACAAGGCCGACGTCATCGAAGGCATCTACGTCCGCGGCCAGAGTTGTCTGATCATCGACGACCTGATCACGGGCGGCGGCAGCATCCTTCAGACTGCAGCGACGCTCAGTGAGGCCGGCCTCGTCGTCCGCGATGCCGTCACGCTCATCGACCGCCAGGAGGGCGGCCGCCAGGCCCTCAAGAACGCCGGCATCACCCTCGTCGCCATCCTCACGCTCGAACAGATCGCGAACTACCTGATGTCGGCGGGCCATATCGAAGAAGACCAGTACCGCCGCACGATGGAGTACATCGCCAGCCGCGCGTAGCAACCGGCCGTTCGCCTGTCAGGCGCCCAGCAGTGCTTCTTTCGCCACCGGGAGCGCAAGCTCGGCCCACTCTCCGTACATCACTCCCGATGGATGCAGGCCGTCGTCCGCCAGCATCTCCGGCTCGGTTGCGGCGCGGCGGGAATCCGCCGTCACGTCGATGTAGCAGGCGCCTGCCATCGCGGTCTCGTCGCGGTTCACCGCGTTGAATGCGTCGATCTCGCGTCCGACCCGGGTCCGGTCGCGGCCTTCCGCGAACGGCGTCACGCCCCAGTCCGGGATCGAGAGCACGAGCACGTGGCCCGGCCGCCCTCCTGCCAGGACGGTCGCCGTCCCCAGCAATTCCCGGAACCGTTCGCGATACTCCTCGATAGGGTGCCCGCGATACTGATCGTTCACGCCGATGAGGAGAGAGACGAGGTCGTACGGACCTGCCGGCGCGGCCGCCGCGATACCATCGCGCAGTTCGTCGGTCGTCCAGCCAGTGGTTGCGATGATCTCGGTGCTGCCGATCTCGATGCCGTCCCGCTTCAGGCGCCCCGCCAATTGCAGGGGCCACCGCTCAGGCTCGCTCACGGCTTCCCCGATCGTGTACGAATCGCCCAGCGCGAGGAACCGCATCTGCGCCCTACCGCGCCGTCTCCCGCGCCATAGCCTCCCGCACCCGTTGCAGGCTCGGCGTCGGCGTCGGGTCGATGCCGCGCAGCACCGCCAGGTAGCAGGAGAGGTAGTCGCCCCAGGCGGTCGCTTCCAGCTGGTCGCCAAGGCGTGAGATGCCCCGGCTGGGCAACCCGGCCATCGCTCCGCCCGCAGCCTCGAAGATGCCTGCGAGCAGATCGAACCGGCGCTGGTTCGCCCCTTCCAGCTTCGGAGATTGGTATGCCAGGGCAATGGGTTGGCGGGCCGCGCCCCCTTCGAGTCCGACCACGAAGTTGTGCGTCGCTTCCGGGACCTCTTCGAACGCCGCGGCCACCTTCGCGTTCTCCGCGAACTGGTTCTTCGTCCGTCGCCCCACCGGTGCGAGGTGCTCCGCGGCCAGCACGAGCAGTGGGTCGGCGTCGAGGAGCAATTCGGCGAGTTGCTTCGCCGCGTTCCGGTCGGCCGGGACGCCAACCCCGATGTGGTCGCGGACCAGTTGGCGATGCGCGTCGGCGCCGTCGCCGACGTCGGGGCCGCAGAGTTCGTTCATGCCGAGCCGCTGACCAAGCCGCAACAGCGTCGCGAGTGAATGTCCCAGCGCTGCCCGCGGGGGGGAATCGTAGGCGATCGGGTGCCACGGCACGCCGTCGGCCTTCGCCCGTTCCGCCAGTTCTCCGCCGGTTGAAATCGCCACGACCGCCGCGCCGCGCGTGGCCGCCTGGCGATAGCACGAGAGCGTCTCTTCGGTGCCGCCAGAATAAGAAAGGGCGATGACGAGCGTCCGCGGCCCCACGTAGCCCGGCAGCGTGTAGCCGCGCACCACCTCCACAGGCGCCAGCGATTGCTTCGCGGCGTGAGCGCTGAAGTAGTCGCCTGCGGCAGCCGAACCGCCCATCGCGGCGACCACGACCTGGTCGAAGTTTCCGCGCGGAGGCGCGAGCCGGGCCGAGGCTAGCCAGGCGCGTTCGAACTCGTCTCCGAGCCGTGCGATGTGGCCGAACATGTCCGAGGCGTCGACCCTGTAGGCCGCGGGATCGTCGAGCAGCGTCATGCCAGTCCGGCGATCTGCCTGCCGGCGTCGAGCACCGGGCGGACCAGTGTGCTCGAAGTCACTTCGGTGTAGATGCGCAGCAGCGGTTCCGTGCCCGAGAGCCGGAAGAGCAGCCAGCCATCGTCGATGAAGTACCGCCAACCGTCCGTCCGGTCCGAGCTCCGCACCGGCCGGCCCGCGATCTCGGTCGGCCGGGCGGCATCGAGCGTGCCCTTGAACCGCTCGTTCGAGCCGGGCTCGAGTTCGATGTCGATACGCTCGTAGTAATGCGGGCCGGTGATCTGGAACACGCGCTCCAGCAGCTCGGACGGGTGTTTCCCCGTCGCCGCCGCGTAATCCAGCAGGTAGAGCCCCGCCAGGATGCCGTCGCGCTCGGGCAGGTGCCCGCGGAAGCCGTAGCCGCCGCTCTCTTCGCCGCCGATGAGCGCGTCCTTCTCCATCATCAGCGGGCCAATGTGCTTGAACCCGACGGGCGTCTCGTAGAGATCGACCCCGTAGTGCTTCGCCAGGATCGCCGCCATGTTCGTCGTGGTCACCGACTTCACGACCGGGCCGCGCAGCTTTCGCTCGCCGAGCATGTAGTTCACCAGCAGCGCGAACGCGCGCAACTGGTCGACGTAGTTGCCCTTTTCGTCCACGAGCCCGACCCGGTCCGCGTCGCCGTCGTTGGCAATCCCGATGTCGTACCGGCCGGTGGACATGAGCAGCATGAACTCGCCGAGGTTCGATTCGATCGGCTCCGGCGCGCGAATGCCGGGGAACGCCGGGTTCCGCTCGCCGTGGATCTCCGTGACGGTGCTCTTGCCGCCCGCGAGCAGCTGTTCGAACAAGCCCGCGCCGGCGCCGTACATCGGGTCCACGGCCACGCGGAGGCCGGCCGACTTGATGCGCTGGATGTCCACCTTGGCGGCCAGCGTGGCCAGGTACCCGGGGATGGGGTCGAACCGTTCGATGTCGTCGCTCGTGGCCGGGGCGAGCTTCACGGCGCCGGGTGTGGCGAGGATCGCCGGCACGCGCTGCTCGATGTCCGCGACGATCTCCGGGCTCGCGCTTCCGCCGTAGTGCGGCTTCACCTTGATGCCGTTCCAGTGGTACGGGTTGTGGCTGCTCGTGACCACCACGCCACCGGCGGCGCCCACTTCGATGATGCGCCAGCTGAGGGCGGGCGTCGGCGCCGGGCGCGTCGCGAGCTGCACCTGGA
>CALMIW010000536.1 GCA_937864275.1 uncultured Dehalococcoidia bacterium | reverse complement strand
CCTGGACATCACAATGGACAACCTCAATGTGTTGACCGGGTTCCTGGTCAACCTCGCAGAGTGGCCGGACACAGCCGCCCTCGTCGTGGCCAAGTCGTTCTCGGACATGGCCAGAGAGGCCCTCGCCGAGCAGGCGATCCAGACCCTCAGCAAGGAGGATCTGATCGAGCGGGTCGAGCTCTGGGACGTGAAGAAGCAGGAGGCCGCAGTCAACGGGTTCGAGTACTTCGCTGTGAGAGTCCAGCAGAACACCGACCTCATCACTCGATTCGACGCCTTCGTGCAAGAGCAGGAGATCGGAGACTGACATCGCCAGGCCATCGACCCCACCATCAGTCGCCGGTTGGCGAGATCGGTCGAGGTACACATCATGAGCGAACCAGACCTGGACCCCGAGGAGTTTGTGCTGATCGGCGTGCTCGTCGAGGCCTCGCGGTCCGTTGAACGCAAGTATCGAGGCGGCTTCACTGCTTTCGCTATACATGATCCAGATGGCCCTTGGATTGATCACGTGGGCATTCCAGAGCAGCGCCAGGTCGACGGTGTCGCCTACCGCAGCCTCCGAGACATGGGGCTGCTGCGGCTGGTGAGCCAGCGCGACATGGCCGAGACCTTCGATCTGGACAAGCGAGCCTTTGAGGTATATGACGATCTCGCCGGACGCGACGTAGACGCGGTGGAGCAGCAAACGCTAGGTCGACTCCGTTCGGGTCGTCTCGACGACCGGTTGTTTGGATCGGCGCTTGCGAAGTGGGAGAAGGCCTTCGCTCTCCTCAGCAGTTCCGACGGGGACACCAATCTGACGGCAGTTGGTCACCACCTCCGCGAGGCGCAGCAGGAGTTCGCCCTGGCTGCGGTCAAGTTCGTTGGCAGACCAGTCGCGGACCTGAAGCCATCGCATGCCAGGGCCAATGTGACGGTCGCCCTTGGCGAATGGTCGCTCGTCACCAACGACGATGCCCTCGCCAGCATCGACGCTGTGTGGGTCGCCGCAGACAAGCTGACCCAGCGACTTGAGCACGGAGCACTGAAGGAAGGTGTGCCGCTGACTTGGGAGGACGCGCGAGGAGCTGTCTTCGCTACTGCATTCGGAATGAGCGAGGTAGCACGAGCGCTACGCACTTGAGCCGCACAGCGAGTCGTCATCCTTCGCGTGATTCGGTTCAGGAGCCCCTTCTCTCCAGTGCAGTCACGGCTTCGGAGGCTAGCTAGGTCATGCCCGCCCGGCCCTCCTACCGGCTGACGCCGCCGCCCGCCGCCGTCATTCGACGCGCATGGTGGCGCGGGCCATGAGGGCGGCGTCGCCGACCAGGCGGCCCACCAGGGGGACCGACGTCGGGCTGCGGTAGCGGACCACGACCTCGACCCGCGAGCCCGCCTCCCCCCGGCCGGACACCTCGACGCTGAGGCGGGCCGGGGAGAGGTCGGCGGCCGACGTCGCCGCGTCTCGCGCCGCGGAGGCGGGGGTGTCGACCGCGGCGGCCCGCGCCGCCTCCCGGGCGGCGTGGACCACCAGCCCCTGGTCGCGCACGACGAGGCCGACCTGGATCACCGCCAGCAGCAACAGCGCGAGGAACGGCAACAGCAGCGCCACCTCGACCGACGACTGCCCGCGGTCCCGGCCGGCCCCCGCCCTCACGTGACGTTCGACAGGATCGAGTCGAGCACGCTGTCGAGCAGTCGCCCGATCTTGTTGGAGTCCGCCGCCCATGCGACTGCTCGAATTTGAAGTGATGGCGCTTAGGAGCGCTTTCCACCAGCAAGCCGGAGGATGAGGGCGCCCACCACGTGGACGGTCAACCATGCGTCCTCGCGCCGCGCCTGTGACGCCTTGTGCGCATCTCCCAATGTCGATCGGTCGGCCGAGACCCAGTCGACGAGTTTGACGATCCCCTCCTCGAGGGCGGCATCGTGTGCGCGCAGGAGACCCAGCTGGCGGGCCGACTTCAGCAACGGCCCGAGCGCGTTGCCCTTGGCCCCGGCGACTGTGAGCGCCTCCTGCAGCGCTGTTCCGGCGTCGGTGATTGCGTCCGCTGGATCGCCGCCGGCTAGCTCGCGCAGCGCGTCCTGGTAGGCGCGTTCCACGGCCTCCCAGCCCGGTCGCCCGGACAGCAGGCGAAGCGTGGGAGCCACGATCTCAGCGTGGAGCTCTTGGGCTTCCTTCTCGACCATCTGGAGGTTGATGAGTTCGAAGGACACACGATCCAAGTACAGGATCTCGTTGACGGACGCCTCAACGTCCGCTGGCTCGAGTCCGATCTGCACGCCAGCAAGCGCCATCGCTTCCACGACGGTCGGGAACAAGTCGTCCGGGCACGTTTCCGCGTACTGCTCAACCTTCGCTAGTACACCTAGTGCCCACGGGGCGGGGTCGTTGGATCCGGGCGAGTTCCTCAGCATGAGATCGACGTTCTCGCACCATGACACGCGCCCTGCCTCGGTGAGGACGTTCACGAAGGCGTACAGCACCT
>CALMIW010000535.1 GCA_937864275.1 uncultured Dehalococcoidia bacterium | reverse complement strand
TGAGCCTGTGCTAGGTCGTGCGGATCGATGTCACCCGGTATTCCAGCCCGCCCGCCAGCGAATCGAGCCGGTCCCGAAGCGGCGCCTCGAGTGCGTCCCGCACCTGCTCCGGGAGCGCCAGCTCTCCGAGCGACGCATCCACCACCTCGAGGTCGAGCTTTCCGTCGACGATGTTCGGGTTGACGGTAATGGCGCTCCGGAATCCCACGCCGAGGCCTCCGACGACGATGTCGGCCCGGACGACTCCGTTGGATCCTACGGTTACTTCCACGACCGGGCGGTCGCCGAAGCCGGGCAACGCCGGGAGTTCGTTGGCGAGAAGGGTGGCGAGCGCCTCTTCCGTCAGCACAAGGCTGATATTGCCGCCCCCTGCCCCGTCGGCTTCGTTCCCGGTGAAGTCCGTGTCTACGGTGAAGAAGAGGACCGTCGCGATCGCCCCGCAGAGGCCGCCGAGCAAGAGCAGGAGCAGCGATTTCATGGGGGGCCTACCATGCCTGCTCGAACGCAACGAGGCAACCGGCGCCAGGCGCTTGACGCTAGTAGCGGGCGGTTGGCATACTACAGTCTCTGGTGGCTAGAGCGAGGTGGTCCCACCCGTTCCCATCCCGAACACGGTTAGTGAAACGCCTCAGCGCTGACGATACTGCCCGGGCAACTAGGTGGGAAAATAGGCCGCCGCCGGTCAAACAAAGAAACCGCCCGAACAGGCGGTTTTTTGGTTTCCAGCCCTCGGATAAGGTAACTGAACCGCCCCCTCTCGCGTTCTCACATCGAAAGAGACCGGGCGCGCCGGAAGAGTCATCGCAGCCTCGCGGCCTAGCCTGCCTTGCTTCCCTGCAAGGATCGGCCGCTGCTACAATCGATTCCGAGATCCCAATTTCTACCCTGGCCGTATTGCCTCTATCGAGGCCCGTCGGCCCACCAACCGGAGCCCAACTTGTCAGCAGATACCGCCCAGCCAGAAACCCCCGCAATCGAAGAAATGGATATGGGGGCGCTCCTCGACATGGAGGCCGCGCAGCCCGGTCAGCTTCGCCGCGGCGAAATCGTCGAGGGGATGGTCATGGGCGCTTCTCCCGATGGCCTCATCGTCGACGTCGGGACAAAGACCGAAGCCGTCATTCCCCAGAGCGAGATGCTCTCCCTCGGAGTCGATGGCGCCGCCAAGCTCAAGGCTGGCGACACCGTTAAGGTCATGGTCCTTCAGCCGTCCTCGTCCGAAGGCCACGCCATCGTCTCGCTCGATCGCGCCCGCGGAGAAGAAGGCTGGGACACCCTGGCCGTTCGCCACGAATCCGGCGAGATCTTCGATGCCCAGGTCACCGGCCACAATCGCGGCGGTATCCTCGTCAACGTCGACGGCGTGAACGCCTTCGTCCCGCTTTCGCAGATCGATAGCGTGCGCCGTGACGACCCCGATGCCTCGAACCAGCTTGCGAACCTCGTCGGAAACTCCATCCGGCTCAAGGTCATCGAGCTCAACCGCAAGCGGAACCGCGTCATCCTCTCCGAGCGCGCCGCCATGGCCGAGGTCCGCAAGGAGCAGAAGGACAAGGTCCTCGATGAGCTCCAGGAGGGCCAGATCCGCACCGGCCGCGTCTCGTCGATCACCGACTTCGGCGTCTTCGTCGACCTCGGCGGCGCCGACGGCCTCGCCCACATGACGGAGCTCACCTGGAAGCGCGGCAAGAAGGCCAAGGACCTGTACAACGTCGGCGATGAAGTCCAGGCCTACATCCTTAAGATCGACCGCGACACCAAGAAGATTTCGCTCTCGCTCAAACGGGCCCAGCCGGAGAAGTGGGACACCACGGTCAATCGCTTCGTCATCGGCCAGATCCTGATCGGCCGCGTGACCAAGCTGATGGCGTTCGGCGCCTTCGTCCGGCTCGATGGGCCCGTTGAAGGCCTCATCCACATCTCTGAGCTTTCCAACCGGCGCATCCAGCACCCGAAGGATGTCGTCAAGGAAGGCGACGTCGTGCCGGTGAAGCTGGTCCGCATCGAGAAGGACCGCCATCGTCTCGGCCTCAGCCTCCGCCAGGCCCGCAACGATGCGGAGGCTATGGGCTTCCAGTTCGACGCGAATGGCGCTGTCATCGACTACCCGGACGATGTCCGCGAGCAGTTCCAGCTGCCGCCGCGCGACGCGTCCATCCCGGTCCGGCGCCAGCCAAAGACGGCCCAGGAAGCCATCGAGCAGGCAGTCTCGCGTGACCCGGAGCCCATCTCGGCGTTCGCTCACGCGTTCGCCCAGGCGCTCGAGAACGCCGAAGCCGGCAGTGCCGTCGCCGCTACGGTGGCCGATGTGGCCGTCGAAGCGCCGGCGGCCGCCGAAGAAGCAGTTGCTGAAGCAGTGGCACCCGCCATCGAAGCTGCTGCCGAAGTACCGGCCGCAGTTGAAGCTGCCGTTGAAGCGGCGGAACCCGCGGTTGAAGATGCCCCCCAAGTGGCCGCAGAAGCGGCGGCACCCGCCGTCGAAGCTGCCGCCGAAGTGGTGGCGG
>CALMIW010000534.1 GCA_937864275.1 uncultured Dehalococcoidia bacterium | reverse complement strand
TCGACACCAGCGATTCGCCTGTTGCCGTCCCCCAGCCGCCTCGCATCCTTTCCGGCACCAATTCCCATAGCCTTCCGGCCAGCGCCATCTCGCGGAACGGCTACTGCCTCGATGTCAACGTCCCCGGCGTCACGCCGGTCGCTAGCCTCGCGATCCCCACATCGTCCCTCGGCTTCCGCATGTTCGCGTCCGACCCCATCGATCCCAACGCACCCGCTCAGGTGCAGGTGCCTGTCCCGGAATCCGGGAGCTACGTCTGGGGGTCCTACGGACCCGTCGTCGGCGCGGGCGCTTCGACAACCTTCAATGGGGTGAGCCCCACCTCGGCGGACGTCTACTGTGTCGTCGCCTTCGGTCAGCCGGGCTACCGGAACCTCACGATCGAGTGGCACTACAACCTCGAAGGCAACGAACAGGTCATCTCGCTGCCGAACATCCCGATCGTCACCGTGACGCTCCGCAAAGTCGGCAACGGTCTCGTCGGCGCCCCCGCCGAAGTCTGCACCGTCGGCTGGGACAACACCTTCCTCACCGGCGCCGACTCGAATGCCGGCGGCCTCGCAGGCGACGAACCGGATCCGGTCAATGTCGTTGACCCCGCGGATTTCGACACCGGTCCCGGCCCGTTCAACGGCAACGTCACGGTCCCGTACGTCCGCCAGGTCGGTCCTGAATGGTGCGCCGGGATTGCATCCGATTCAAACGAAGACGATATCCCCGTCACCGTCAACTTCCATGCCATCTACAACCGCGTCGACATCGGCCTGCGCGACCAGGACGCGGACGACCAGGCCGCGTCGGCTTCGCTCCCGTCGGACACGCTGATCGACATCCGCGATGTCGTCGAACTCCGCCACGTGAGCATCGACGGCCAGGTGCCACCGCGCGGGCGCTCCGGCCCGCTGGTCATCGGCATGACCCACTACATCTGCCTCATGGGCACGAACGAGTTCGACTCGCTGGCGGCCAACCAGATCAAGTTCACGCCCCTCGCTCCGCCGGATGCTCCCGGCGCCGGGAACGTCGCCGTCTTCCACAAGTCGCCGGCGAATGAGCCTCGCCTCAGCGAGACCATCGCCGACGGCACCATCTGCTTCAGCTACACCTCCATGGCGCCCGGCGAGCAGACGATCTTCGTTACCTTCACCAATGCTCCCTTCGATGGCGTCGGCCCGGCCGTCCCGCAGCAGGCGTTCTTCGACACGGACGACGACGGCAACGGCGTCGTGGATGGCGGCAGCGCCGGGCCGCTCATCGCCGAATGGAACCGGATCGATAAGACCATCATCACCCAGGGCGGCACGCCGGACAGCACGGCCGTGACGTACACGCGCATCACGGTGCCGCTCTCGTTCAACCTCGCCGACGGCACGTTCCTCGGCAGTGCGTCGCTCACCGAATGGGTGCTCGGTTCCCACACGACGGCCGCGACGCTGAAGGACAAGCAACTCCTGAACGGCGCGCTCATCCGCGCCGAGATCGTCGGCGGTTGCGGCTACTTCGTCGTCCCCGATTCCGAGTCGCCGACGTTTGCCAGGCCCACCGTCGTCAATGGCGTTTCGGTTGGGGGCCGTTTCGAACTGAACAATGGCGACGCCAACCCGTTCTCGCCGGCGCTCGGCGATGACGACGCCGACCCAGACGACTTCGAGTTCTCAACGCTGAACTCTGGCGGCTGCACGCCGGGCGGCGCCGTTCGCGTCCAGGTGGACGTCTACTATCCGCACGACACGGAAACCGCCGCCGCTCCCCGCGAGTGGGTCGACCTTGGCTTCAACTTCATCCCGGCCATGAAGACGCCTCGCGTCGCCTGGGTGGGGCAGTTCGTCACCATCACCTACGCCGTTTCCAGCGACGAAAGCTGCGAGGGCACGCCCATCCACTTCGTCCGCCCCGATGGCCAGCCCGGCTCGTTCATGGCCGCCAACGGGATCGAGTTGCTTGGCCCCAACCACGCGGTGGCCGACTTCGGCGAAGAATGCTCGGCGAGCATCAGCTACGAAAGCGAAGACCAGGGCGAAGTCGACGTCGAAGTGTTCATCGAGAACAACATCTACTCGAAGGTCGCCTTCCCGATCTTCTACCTCATGTTCGAAGACCTCTCGCTTGAGGCGACCCCGGACCAGTTCGTCTCCACCTTCGGCGACGTGACGGCGAACGTGCGCGGCTTCTTCGTCGGCACGAACCCCTCGGGGCGCCCCCAGGAGACCAAGCCCGACGGTCGCACCGTCCCGGCCGACCGCTGGGTCCTCCCCGATGACTGGGAACGCCTGAAGGGCGAGTCGGACCTGCGCTCCCCATGGGGTGGGATCACCATGCCGTCGTCCATCGTCACGTTCTTCATGGAAAACGAAGGCGTCATCAACAACTACAAGGCGAAGGTGAAGCACGGTGCTTCCGGCTTCTTCATCCCCGATACCGAGGACGACTACTCGTTCAACGTGAACCCGCACACCAAGGCGACCACGATCCTCGGCACCATTTCCCGGCCGCGCATGATGAGCAGCTACAGCGACGGCCAGGGCGAGGCCTCCGTCGATACCTTCGGCGACCGCAACCTCAGCTACGAGGGCTGCACGGCCAACGCAATCACGGGCAACCCTCACTGCAAGCCTGAAGACATCGCCGGCACGACGCGCTACTTCGCCGTCGCCGAATACCCGCAGGCCGGCAACCGGGGCAAGTACCCGGCTATCGCCAGCAACGTCGACGATACCGTTTGGCGCTGGGCCGGGTTCAAAGACGTCACCATCGTGAACACCGACTCGCCCCAGATTAAGTACGTTGTCGCTCACCTCCGCGACCGCGACGGCTTCTGTGACGCCGCGAACTACAACAACACGCTCGGCGTGCCGGTCACCTTCGAAATCGATGCCGGCGACGGCGTCATCATCGAAGCCGCCGACCGCCCCTACACCATCAACGGCACCAGGCGGTTCGCCACGGCGACCAGCTTCGACACGGTGGACCTGCTCGGCAACCCCGTGAACACGCACATCGCGCGGCCGCCGCTCTTCCCCGACCAGCCCGACGAATGCCAGGCATGGATCAAGGTCACCAACAGCCTCCAGACCATCACCAACGTGATGGTGACCTTCCCGGCCCCGCCTTCCCCGGTCCCCGGCGACATCCGCATCACCGACCTCCAGTGCAACGGCGGCGAACTGATCACCGTCAAGAACTTCGGCACCAACGTGGTGAATCTCGGAGGCTTCGCCCTGAAGAGTCCCAGCACGGACGTCGGAAACGCGGAAGAGCTCGACATGATCGGCATCCTCGAGCCGGGCCAGAGCAAGACCTTCCAGGGTGGGCCCGGTGCAGGGCTCAGCGGCTGGCTGGGCGCCCAGAGCGAGGTCCTCACCGGCGCCAGCGACTACATGAGCGTTGTCTGGGAGGACTACGCGCTCAGCACCGTCTGGTGCGATGGCTCGCGGCTCGACCGCACGCCGCTCGTCACCTTCCCGCTCGACGGCGAAGGCGAGATCAAGATCGACGTCATCATCCCGTTCGGCAACGAGACCGAGTTCCCGCTTGTACCCGGCTGGAACATGGTGCCGACCGGTAAGGGCACCGTCTCCATCGAGACGGCCTTCGCCGAGTTCAACGACAAGGTCGAAGCCATCTACGTTTGGGACCCGGTGCTCCTCGAATGGTCGCACTACATCCCCGGTGCCCCGGCCAGCGTCAATACGATTGACACGATTGGCAACGGCGCCTTCATGTGGGTCTTGGTCAAGCAGCCGTTTACGCTGGCGCTCCCGAAGTAGTGCGCCTAGCAGGCCTCCTCCGTACCCTCGGAGGAGGCCGTTAAATTCACGCTTGTGTGGTCACTACTCATGATTCTTTCGCCCGCCGCGCGGCGTCTCGCCGTGCTCTCCGGCGCTTTGCTGATCCCCGCCCTGGCTGTCGCCGGGGCTTCGGCACAGTTCAGCCCTCCTTCGACTGTGCTCGGTTCCATCTCTGACTCAGCAGGCCCCATCCCGGAAGGCGTGAAGGTCGAGGCCTACATCGGCGACGTGCAGTGCGGCCTCGGCGGCAAGACCTACTACGCCGGCGAAGGTGCGGATCGCGTCACCGTCTACGTCGTCGACGTCGTTTCCGAGTCTCAGACGCCCGGCTGCGGCGCCGAAAACAAGGAAGTCCGCATCAAGATCGGCGACCGCTTCGTTACCCAGTCGGTGAAGTGGAGCGCTGGCCTCGTCCGCATGGACGTGACCTTCGGCAGCGCCACCCCGGTCGCGATCCCGACTTCGACTCCCGCTCCGACCCGCACCCCCGAGCCGGGCGCCACGTCGCAGCCCAACCAGACGGCCAGTCAGACGCCCGGGCAGGTCCAGACGATTCCTCCCGGCAGCCCCGGCGCCGGTTCGCCGGTCGCCACGGCGCCTCGCGGCGGCATCACCAGCGCCACACCCGGCGCGCAGGGTGCGTCCACGGCGGGCGATGGCGACGACGGAGGCGTCCCCGTCTGGGCGATTGCCCTCCTGGTGCTCGGCGGCCTTGGCGCGGTCGGCGGCGGCGTCGGTTACTTCATGGCCCGCGGTAACAAGGACGGCGGCCCGGACGACCTGCTTCCCCCTCCCGTCGATTAGCACCGGCTTCCGATGAGGAAATGAGAAGGCCCTTCCAGTTGGAAGGGCCTTCTTGTTGGGCCGGTGTGTCTCCGCCGGTCAGCTCAGGAAGATCATCGTGAAGTAGTGGCGGCGGTCCGAGGTTGTCACTTCGCCGATGCCGATCCGCGTGAAGTCGCCAGCGAGGATGTTCGCGCGGTGCGTCGGGCTGTTCATCAGCCCCCGCATCGCCTCGTCCACCGCGGTTTCTGCGGGCCAGTTGTTCATCGCGAGGTTCTCCCCGGCCCAGGCGTAGGCGTTGTAACCGAAGTAGGCGAGGAGTTCGACGTACATCGAATACCCGTACGGGTCCCGGTGGGCGAAGTAGCCCTGGTCCACCATCTGTTGCGACCGCGTCCGCGCGACCTTCGTGAGTCCCGATTCGAGGACATACGGGGCGAGCCCCGCGGCCGCGCGCTCGGCGTTGATCTGGTTCAACAGTTGCAGTTCGAGCGCCGACGCGCCTCCCCCGGAGACGGCCGGGACATAGAAGTTCGGCCTGGCGTCCGTCGCAGGCTCGGCTGCCGCTTCGACGACGGGTGCCGGCGCCGGGACTGGCTGCGCGGGCGCAACCGGCGGAGCGGCTGGAGCCTGGGCCGCGGCTGCCTGGGTTGCAGGCGGAGCAACCGGTGCCTCAGCGGGCGCCACGGGCACTTCGGCTGGAAGCGCCGGGGCTGCCAGCACCAACTCCATCGCGGGGTAGTACTCGAGCGGCAACTCGATCGAGGTTGCCGTCCCGAACTGCGGCGCCGGGAGGCTGGGAAGGACGAACGCTGGTGCCGCGTCGATGACCGCGGCGCTGCTCGCCGACGGGGGAGAAGGCTGATGTTCCCGCAGCGCGGGCCCATCGCCCGGCCATGTCGCCACCCCGATGCCGATTGCCACTCCCGCCACGATCCCGGCGGCGTAGAGCGGGGCGAATCGGCTCCAGCGCCACTCCCGGATAGCCTCGCCGACCGGGCTGAGGCGCGTCGTCTCGAATCCTGCCATGTCCATCCCCACCACGGACCCGATGGCTCGGTGGAGGTTTCCACCCGGGTCACAGATGGGGGTTCGACGGCGCTCCCCGGAGCCCACATGGACACCAGGTGGACTGGCAGGTGACAGGTTTGGGGCACGGTCACCCGTCTGTTCCCTAAGGGTCGCGAAGCCACACCTAAGGGTTTCTTAGGGGTGATCGGCGGGTGACCAGAGAATCAGATTTCTGTATGAGGGGGCTGGGCGGACGGTGGGTCCGCCACTCACTGCCGCGCTACAGCCGGCTCAGCCTAAAGACAGCCGTTCCGGCCGGCCTCGATGACCGGGCCGATCGAGACGGGCGCGTAGATCGTCACTTCTCGCCATCCGGATTGAAGCGGGTACGCGCCGGTCACATCGACGAAGTAGTTGTTGTTCTTTCCGGTCGGGTCGGCTTCCGCGAATGGCGGGTAGCAGACGACCCGGACGTATGAACTGCCGCACTTCTCGGTTTCTTTCGTCGTATCGCAGGCGGAGTAGGTGGAAGGGTGCCACGGCAGCGCAACCGTCGGCGTGGCGGTGGGCACAAACGTCGTCGGAGTCGCGGTCGGCGGTGCCGTCGTCGGCGTGGCGGCCTGCGTCGGCTCGGGAGTCGGTGTCCCGGCGGCGGTCGGTTGTGGCGTTGCCGTGCCGGCGGTCGCCGATGCAGTCACCGTGCCGGTGACGCTGGCGCTCGCAGTTGCCGATGTGGTCGCGCTTGCCGCGGCGGCCGCCTGCGTTGGCGTGCGGCTGGTCAGGGAGACCCCCGTCCCGGGCGTCACGCCCGGCGTGACACCGCCGGTGGCCGCGGCCTCGTTGGTGCCTTCGTCGTCGCCACGCGTCAGGAAGACGGCCAGGAGCAGGAACCCGAGCACCGCCGCCACTGCTCCGCCGAAGAGGGCGACCTTGCGAGGGATCCCCGGCTCGTCGGGGCCGCCGGGCCGTTCGGCGAGTACTCCCGGGGTGCGCGGCCGGAACACCGGCTCGGGCTCCGGGTACGCGTCGTAGCCAGGCTGCTCCGGCGCTTCCAGCAGGTCGCTCCCGGGGATATACCCGTGGTCGGCCGGCGGAGGTGAGAAGGGAGCGAGCGGCTCGGGCGCCCAGCCTTCCTGGTCTTCCTCGATAGCGGGGGGTTGCGGTACTGCCACAGGCGTCGGCCGTACGGGCGCGGCGGCGACGATGCCGCCGCGCTGGAAGGGATCGTTCTTCCGGGGGGCGGCGTGGCCGTTGCCCGGGCCGCCGACATATCCCGTCGCCGATCCCGGCATCGCCATGTCGCCGCCGATCAGGCGGTCAAGCAGGGGCTGGGGCTCGATTTTCAGGTAGTTCGCATACGAGCGAAGGAAGCCGCGGACGTAAACAGGCGCTGGCAGTTCGTGGAACTGCTCGGCTTCCAGCGCTTCCAGGAACCGCGGAGAAATCCGTGTGTCCTGGGCAACCTGGTCGATACTGAGGCCGCGCCGCTCTCGAGTTGAGCGCAGCGCTTCACCAATCCCCGCCAACGGCACCTCCCATAAGGTGGGGACATAAGGTATGTCGTACCTGTCAACAAAGTCCAGTGCAGTCCCTACTTGAGGCTGTCCTGCCGCCCGCTACGATGGCTCCTGTGCGAACGTCCCTCCTCCCGCTTGCTGCCGTCTTCGCGGGGGTTCTGACAGTCTCCGGGGCTCTTGCCCAGCCCCAGGTGCCGGCCACCTTCTACGGGAGCGCCACGGTGGATGGGCGTCCCGCCGAATCTGGCACCGAGGTCCGCGGCCTCGTCGGCGGGGTCGATTGCACCCAGTCCGCCCCCGGCGAACGCCCCGTCTTGCGCGACGGCGATACAGCCGCCTACGTCCTCTACGTGGTCCACGATTCGCAGCGCCCCGGCTGCGCCCGCGATGGTTCGACCGTCACCTTTACCATCGGCGGCCGCGCCGCCACCCAGACGGCGATCTGGAAGCCGGGCCCCATCCGCCTGGACCTCTCCACGGGCGCGGAGCCGCCCATCCCCCTGCCGTCGCCGACCGGAACCATAGCCGCCGCCATCGGCACCGCCGTTGGCGCTACCGTGCCGCCGCCTACCAGCACCGCGCTCGCCCGCCCTACCGGGCCGCCCCCCACGGATGACGTGACCTTCGGGACCGCCTCGGCGACGTCATCCCGCGAGGCAGGTGGCGCGCCCGGCGGCGAGGGTGACGACGGCGACGGAGGTTCGGCGGTGCTGTCTGTCATCTTCATCGGCGTCGCCGCGCTCGCAGCGGCTGGAGGCGGTCTCGGCATCTACCTCGCCGGGCGTGGGCGGCCCAAAGCTGACGATGCCGGGGCTTAATCTGGCCTTGGGTAACGGTCGTATACGATAGAGGGGAGTGCCAACGGCTTCGCCGCTCGGGGACGATGAAAGTTCTGCCTTACGCCGCCATCTTCACGTTTGTTGCGGGCCTCTCGCTGCTCGTAGCTGGCTTCGCGTTCTCCAACGAAGACGGTACCGCGGCGCCGGCGGCCACCACGGTGCCCTTCGACCTCCGCACCCAGGCCCCGGCCGACACGCCGACGCCCTTGCCCACTGACGTCCCGACGCCCTCCCCAACGCCAACCCCGGTCCCGTTCGATGGCTCCATCGCGCGGATGATCGCGCCCTCCGTCGGGATCGACCACGCCATCGAGGAAATCGGCATCACGAACAACCAGCTCGAGACCCCGAAAGACGGCGTCGGGAAAATCGGCTGGTACTACATCTACCCGAAGCCCGGCTTCCTCAAGAACGCCGTCTTCGCCGCCCACGTGAACTACAACTTCAAACAGGGGCCATTCGCGAGCCTCGCGAAGATCAAGGCCGGCGACAAGGTCACCATCCAGATGCAGGACGGGCCAACCTACGTCTACGAAGTGATCTTCTATCAGCGGTACGACGTGAACTCGATCCCGATGGGCGAACTGATCGATGCGCCCACGCGTCCGGCCGGCGAGGAGTGGATCACGCTCATCACCTGTGGCGGCCGCTTCCAGCAGACCCAGGACAACGGGCTCGGTGAGTACCTCGACCGCGACGTCGTCATCGCGAAGCGCATCTCCTGACCCTTAACGCCGCGTTTCTCCGGCGTTCTGTCCCGTTCCACAGTGCTTTGCTAGGGTGAATCGAGTTGAGTCTTCCCCGGAGAGAGATCATTTGAAGCTTGTGCGAACCCTTTCGCTCGCCCTATTCGCTCTTGGCGCGCTGGTCCTCGTCGTGGGGATCGCCTGCAGCGACGGCGACGAGAAGCAGGAAGCCACGCCTGAACCTACCGCTACCGTCCCGTCCGAGACCCCGACCTCTGCCGCGACGGCGACGAACACTCCCCGGCCCACGCCCACGGCGACGCCGACGCCCTTCAACGGGGCCGTTGCGCGCATCAAGATCCCTCGCTTCAACGTCGATGCACCGATCGAGAACCTCGCCATCAACGCCGCCGGGGAACTCGACACGCCGAAGGACACGAACCGGTCTGTCGGCTGGTACGACATCTACGACAAGCCGGGCTTCGGCGGGAACGCCGTCTTCTCCGCCCACGTCTACTACCACAGCATCCCCGCGCCGTTCGTGAGCCTTGCGAAGAGCGCGGCCGGCGACAAGATCGTCGTCCAGATGGAGAACGGCGCCGAGTACATCTACGAAGTGATCTCGAACGACCGCTACCACCGCGACACCATCGACATGGGTGCGATTATCTGGCCGAAACAGAAGGCCGATTACGATGAGTGGGTCACGCTCATCACCTGCGGCGGCGAGCTCGATTCGACGGGCCAGGAATACGTTTCCCGCGATGTCATTGTGGCCAAGCGCATCTCCTAAACCCACCTGCTTCACGCAGCGCTACACAACGGGCCGACCGCGAGTCGGCCCGTTTTCGTTCCCGGATAGGGGTTTTCCCGGGCCGGATCGAGGAGATGACCCCTCAGGGGCATCGGGCATCTGCCCATTAAGGGCGCGCGCGCCGCTCCCTACGCTGGCCTCCAGAACTGGCACCCGGCGTGCCTGGAGGTTTGGCGGCGATGCGGATTCGAATCGCTCTTGCGTCACTGGCGATGGCGACGGTCACGGGCATTGCGGCCGTGGCCGGGAACGGCCACGACGCCAACGCCGCGCAGCTGCTCCATGGGTGGAACAACGTCTCCTACCTCGGGAGCTCCGCGGCGCCCTCGGAAGCCCTCAGTGGCATCGCCGGGCAGTACACGGCGGTCTACCGATGGGACCCGGTCGCCCAGACCTACCAGCTGTACGCCCCCGGCGTCCCCGCCTACGTGAACACGCTCAGCCAGATCAACCCCGGCGACGCTATCTGGGTGAATTACACCCAGGGCAGCGGCGAACTGAACACCGGCAGCGTCGGCAACACCACCCCCACCGGCGGCTCGGGCAAGCTCTCCATCGCCGCCAGCACTTTCATGCCGATGAGCGACCTCGCCGTCTACGAGAAGAGCTTCAATGAGGTGAAGCCGGTCGGTAACGATGTGGCTTCGCAACGCTACTTCGCCCCGGTCACACTGCCTCACGGTGCCACGATCACCACGATGACCGCCGCCTTCGAAGGTACGGGCGACACCGTGAAGATCCGGCTCGATTACACCGCCCTCACCAATGGCGAAACCTCTTCCGCGGTCTACAAGCTTGCCGAAGTCCTCTCCAGCGCGGGCGGCTCGCCACAGACGGCCACCGCCTTCGCGCACACCGTCGACAACGGGACGAACGTCTACTTCCTGGTGGTCGACCTCACCGGCGGGCCGGCTTCGAAGCTTCGCGGCGTCACCATCAGCTACACCTTCTAGGAGCCTCGCGATGACCATGATGGCGCTGACGCGCAAACGGCACCGCGCGGTTCACCTTTGGCTGCTGGTGCTTGGCCTCCTCGTCGTCGGTCTCGCCGCCGCCGGGCTTCGCGGCGCCCGGGTGTCCGCCATCGCCGAGGGCGATGTCCAGTTCACGGTCACCCAGTCCCCCGCTGGCGGCGCT
>CALMIW010000533.1 GCA_937864275.1 uncultured Dehalococcoidia bacterium | reverse complement strand
ATCAGGACCGTGATGAGTGACGACGACCTTCAGACCCGCCAGTCGAGCGAGCGGCGTGACGATCGCAGGGCCGATCGCATGCACGTGAAGGATGTCCGGTCGGCGCAGGGCCGCGTAGAGAACGCCCAGCAGGGAGTGGACCAGCGCCTCGGCGCCTGGCCGCCGGGGACTCCAGATTCGCCGCAGTCGTATGCGGCCAGCGTGGTCCGTGCCCTGTGGCACGAACGGTGTCCGAACGATTGCCTCTACCTCGCAGCCCAATTGAACCAGCCGCTCATAGAGGTGCTCAGCGTGGGTCTCGACGCCACCCTGGACGCCGGGAATGCCGCGGATCCCGAGTACCAGGACCTTCACCTGACACCGAGATCGGCGTAGATCTGCGCAACGCGCTCACGATAGCGGGCTGCGGAGAAGTCCGTGGCGACCCAGTCGCGGCCGCATTCTCCCATCCGCGCCAGTTCAACGTCGGTGCGGTCGCCGAAACCGCGTAGGACGGAGGCCAGCGACTCTGCGTCGCCGCTCCGAAAGATCTCGCCTGTTTGCGTCTCGCGAACGAGCTCCGGAATACCGCCTATGCCGGCGCCGATCACGGGCTTGCCCAAGGCATAGGCTTCGAGCACGCTCATCGGTGCATTCTCGTACCATTCGGATGGCAACACCACGGCACGTGCACCGCGAATCGCGGCGTGCAGGGCGGTTCCAGTAAGGTAACCCATGAACGAAACGTCGGCACCGACGCTGGCGGCTAGGGTGCGAAGCTCTTCCTGTTGGGGACCGGTGCCGGCGATGCGCAGGGGGCGACGTGCGATGGCCGCGGCGCGAACGAGCGTCGCCAGACCCTTCTCCCGCGACAGGCGTCCGAAGTAGATGAAGTGGTCCCCCGGCGCAAAGTTCGGCTCGTAGGCACCGACATCGACGAAGTTCGGGACGTGCGTGAAGCTCGCTCGCGGCAGGCCCCATTCGCAGAGCTTGTCGATGTAGAAGCGACTCGGGACGACGAACCGATCGACGCAGCGGCGATAGGAGCCAATCAGTCGGTGCAGGACGGCCTCTGCGAAGACCGCTGCACTGAGCGCCAGTGAGTCCTTGATGCAGCGATGGAGCACCACGTTGTGCAGGCGCCCACCCCGGCAACGTTCGCAGATGCCATCGCGCGCGAGCATGCTGTAAGCAGGGCAGGCGATCTTGAGATCGTGAAGCGTGAGTACCGTCGGTATGCCGCGGTCACGCAACAGGCCGAGGATCGACGGCGAGATGTGGTGATAGATGTTGTGCGCGTGGCAGAGTCCCGGATTGGCCTCCGCCAGCAACGAGCGCAGTCGGCGACGGGCCTCGAGCGAGTAAATGACCTTCGGAGCGCGCGCTGCTTTCTGGGCCAAGGTG
>CALMIW010000532.1 GCA_937864275.1 uncultured Dehalococcoidia bacterium | reverse complement strand
ACAGGGAACAGGGAACAGGGAACAGGGAACAGGGAACAGGGAACAGGGAACAGGGAACAGGGTCAGTCTACGAACCCGCCGGATTCGTGCAGGCGTTCGAGGATATGGCGGACGACGCGGCCCGTGCGATCCATGCCGGCGCTGCAGTGGACAAGGATGGGCTTCGGCAGGTTTCGGAACGACTCCCAGGCGTGTTCGTATTCGTCCGGGGTGAAGGGGTGGGTCTGCTGGTCCACCGTGGGGATATGGCAGACCTCGAAGCCTTCGGAGCGGTAGCGCTGGATGAGGCCTTCCGGAGTCGCCTTGCGGTAGAGCCAGAGCTGGTCGTTACCGATAAGGCAGATGACCGAGCGAATGCCGAAGCGGCGCGCGTCTTCGATCCAGGCATCGACGACGTGGTCGTGGACGGTGAGTTCCGGCCCGGGGCTGAAGCCGGGGCGCGGACTGGTGGCGATGACGCCTTCGAGCACCCAGTTCGGCATGGCTCCTGTAGTCTATCGCGACCTCTTCCGTTGGCGCCCGTCCCGTTCGGGCGAGAAAGGACGCTCGCGTGGACTACTCGCGCTATCAGCACCTGCTCGTCGAGGTAGAGGACGCAGTCGCGACCGTCACCATCAACCGGCCAGAAGTCTTCAATGCCACGAACGACGTGCTACATCGCGAACTGACCACCATCTGGGGCGACCTCGGCCGCGACCCGGAGGTACGCGTTGCCATAGTGACGGGGGCGGGTGACCAGGCCTTCTCGGCCGGTGGCGACCTTGGCGACATCGAGACGCGCGCGGCGATGCCAGCGGAGCAGCGCTTCGAAGCCGTGATGCAGGTGATGAAGGAAGCCGAAGCGATCGTCTACGAGATGATGAACTGCGAAAAGATCATCATTTCGGCGATAAACGGCGTGGCGGTCGGAGCGGGACTGACGGTGGCGCTCATGGCCGATATCTCGGTGATGGCCGAGGAGGCGCGGCTGACCGACGGCCACGCGCGATTGGGGGTTGCCGCGGGCGACCACGCGGCAATCATCTGGCCGCTGCTGTGCGGCATGGCGAAGGCGAAGTACTACCTGCTCACCTGCGACTTCATCGACGGGCGCGAGGCGGAGCGAATCGGCCTGGTGAGCAAAGTGACGCCGAGAGCGCAGCTGATGCCCCAATGCCGGTCAATCGCGGAGAAGCTGGCGGCCGGCCCGCAGCACGCACTCCGGGCGACGAAGAAGTCGCTGAACCAGTGGTTGAAGCTCGGCGGCATCACGGCGTTCGACTATTCGCTGGCGATGGAGATGCTGGGGTTCTTCAGCGACGCCCCGGCGGAAGGCGCCCGGGCGATCGTGGAGAAGCGTCCGCCGCACTTCGGCTGAAAGGGCCGTCCGGCCCTGCGCTTGCCACCCCGGTTCGGCATCGCCTACGATTGTTGACAGAGTTACTCGACTTTATCAGGAGTGACTCTCTGGAAGGCAACCGGGCAGCGACATGCGCGTCTCCACACGAAGCGACTACGGCCTCCGGGCACTGATCGAGCTGGCGGGCCATTACGGCCGCGGGCCACTGCAGTCATCGGAGATCGCCTTGCGGCGGCACATCCCGGAGCAGTACCTGGACCAGTTGCTGACCTCGCTGCGCAAGAGCGGCTTCATCCGTTCGGTGCGTGGGCCTTCCGGGGGCCACGAGCTCGTGCGTCCGCCGCAGGAGATCACTGTGAAGGAAGTCATCGAAGCACTCGAAGGGACGCTCTCGCCGGTCGCCTGGCTCGATGAACCACCGGAACTCACGGACCACCCGCACCAGTGCGGGCAGCGCGAGATCTGGGAACGCATCCGTGCGGCAACCAGCGAAATCCTCGAATCCTATTCCGTGGCCGACCTCCTCGAACGGGAACCTACCGCGGTGAGTGGGAGGTGGGTGATATGAGCACTCCCGTCGTCCGGCCGCTGATCGCCGATTCGGTACTCGACCTCGTCGGGGCGACGCCGCTCGTCCGGCTGAAGCGGGTGGTGCCGCAGGACGCGGCGACTGTGCTGGGAAAGATGGAAAGCCTGAACCCGGGAGGCAGCGTAAAAGACCGGATCGCGCTCTCGATGATCGAGGACGCGGAACGTTCCGGGCGGCTCAAGCCGGACTCGGTGATCGTCGAGCCCACTTCGGGGAACACCGGGATCGGGCTGGCCCTGGTGGCGGCGGTGAAGGGCTACCGGATCATCCTGACGACGCCGGAGGACATGTCACTGGAACGGCGGCGGCTGCTCGAACGGTACGGGGCGGAGACCCTGCTCCCGCCGGC
>CALMIW010000531.1 GCA_937864275.1 uncultured Dehalococcoidia bacterium | reverse complement strand
AAAGCGCGAGATCGAAGCGCTCGGGAAGCGCGTCCTCGGGCCATCGTTCGGCGTCGAGCTCTCGGACGAACTGCAGATCGCACGGGTGACGCGGGACGGCGTGGGGCTCGAGCTTGGTCAACTGAGCGTGGGCCTGCGCGAACAACTGGCGGTGCTGACGCGGCTGGCGTGCGCCTCGCTGGTGAGCGCGAGCGATGGGGCGCCCGTGGTGCTGGACGACATCTTCGGCTGGGCCGACCCGGGCAGGCTGGAGAAGCTCGGGCCCATCCTGGCGGACGCGGCCCGGGAGACCCAGGTGCTGCTGTTCACCTGCTACCCGCACCGGTTCGACGCGGTGGCGCCGGCGCGCGTCATCAGCCTGCCGTCGGGCGCGGTGGTCGGCCCCCCCGAGGAGGCCGACCCGACGGTGGTTGAAGTCCCGCAGAAGGCCGCACCGACCACGTCCAAGCCCGCCGCGGCGGCGCGGCCAGCCGCCCCACAGGCCGCGTTCGACCTGTTCGGCGAACCGGAAACGGCGAGTTCCCGCTAGTAGGGGCGGACGTCGCGGGCGAAATCGCGGCCGCCGCGGACGGTGACGCGCATGATCGCGCCGAAGCGCGAGTCGTCTTCGATGAGTTCCACGACGCCGGCTGCGATGTCTTCGGGCATGAGGATGCCGCCGACCATCCGCCCCATCTCCTCCACGCGTTCGTCGCCTCCGCGGCGAACCAGGGGCGTGTCGGTGAACGACGGGCAGATGGCGTTGACGCGGATGTTCGCTTCTTCGGCGAGGTAGGCAAGGGAACGGGTGAAGTTCACGACTCCGGCCTTGGCAGCGGCGTAGACCGGGGAGCCGGGCATCGGGAGGAGGCCGCCCATGGACGCCGTGTTGATGATCACGCCGCCGTGTCCGGCGCGTTTCATTTCGCGGACGGCGATGCGGGTCGCGTCGATGACCGCGGTCAGGTCGATATCGACGACCTTTGCCCAGTCTCCGGGGTCATCGGCGAAGAGGTCCTCGCCGCCAATGCCTGCGTTGTTGAAGGCGACATCGAGGCCGCCGAAGTGTTCGACGGCGCAGGCGAACGCCCCCGCGAGGTCTTCGGTTTTCGTCACGTCGCAGTGGCGAAAGACGGCGATACCGCCCTTCGCCCCGATGAGGTCGACGGTCTGGCGGCCGCCGGCTTCATCGAGGTCGGCAACGACGACTTTGCCGCCACGTTCGGCGATGGCGATGGCAGCGGCACGGCCGATGCCGGAACCCCCGCCGCTGACGACGACCGACTTGCCTTCGATTTCCATTAGCTGCTCCTTGGTGCGGGCGCTGGGCCCGGCTGGAAGTGTTCGAACGAGGATTCGGCGCGAGCGAGCGCCATGATCTCGGCGATGACACCGGACTTCCCATCGATGTAGGCATCGATGTCGTGCGGGTGCTGACGGGCCGCGCGGCGCTTGGCATCGGCGTAGCGGTCACGAAGGGCCGGGCGCGCGCGAAGCATGTCGCGCAGGATCAGGTGGTCGTGCAGGTTCGGCGTATCGACCGAACAGACGTAGAGGTGGTGGGGAAAGGTGTGGGCGGGTGCGAGGAAGGATTCACGGCCGGGGATTTCGAGGTTGCCGCGATGGACGTAGCCGGCCTCGTGCAGGGCCGAACGGACGGCCGGGAAGACGAGCCGGGACGAGATGACGACGTCGATATCGACGATCGGCTTCGCAGCGAGGCCGGGCACGCTGGTGCTGCCGACGTGTTCGATGCCGATGCAGAGCCCGCCGACGACGGCCAGCAAGCGCTCGCGGATGCGCTCGAATTCCCGCG
>CALMIW010000530.1 GCA_937864275.1 uncultured Dehalococcoidia bacterium | reverse complement strand
TCCCATCCCGCATACTTCTCCCTACGCTCTCCGCCGCCCCCCGCCGGGCCGCCGCGGCAATCCCAAATCCAGAATCGGAAGCCCAACATGCCAAGACACCCCAACGAAGTCCTCTTCGAGGGCGAAAAGCCCTTCCCCATCATCCCCACCTGCGAACACTTCGCCGGCACCGAAGAGCGCATCACCAAGGCGCTCGAACTCCAGAACAAGATGGGCGGTGTCTTCGACATCACCATGGACTGCGAAGACGGCGCGCCCATGGGCGCCGAGCGCCAGCACGCCGAAATGGTCGTGCGCATGCAGAACAGCGCCGGCAACCAGCACAACATGTCCGGCGTCCGCATCCACGACTACACGAACGAGCACTGGAAGCAGGACATCGACATCGTCGTCTCCGGCGCCGCCGACCGTGTCGCCTACATCACCATCCCCAAGTCGGTGCGCGCCACCGAGCTCGCGGAGATGATCGACTACGTCCGCAACGCCACCGTGAAGGCGGGTTCGCGCCGCGAGATCCCCATCCACGCCCTCATCGAGACGCACGGCGCCCTCCGCCAGGTCTGGGAGATCGCCGAGCTGCCGAACGTCCAGGTGCTCGACTTCGGCATGATGGACTTCGTCAGCGCGCACAACGGCGCCATCCCCGCCTTCGCCATGCGCTCGCCCTACCAGTTCGACCACAAGCTGCTCCAGCGCGCCAAGGCCGAGATGGTGGCGGCAGCCCTCGCCTGCGGCGTCGTCCCGGCCCACAACGTCACCCTCGAGCTCAAGGACGTGGAGTTCATCTATAACGATGCCCGCCGCGCCCACGACGAGTTCGGGTTCCTTCGCCAGTGGAGCATCTACCCGGCCCAGATCGAGCCGATCACGCGCGCCATGGCCCCGAGCCACCATGAAGTGGAAGAAGCCGAGGCCATCCTGCTCAAGGCGTTCGCCGCCGACTGGGGCCCCATCCAGCACGAGGGCAACCTCCACGACCGCGCGACCTACCGCTACTACTGGCAGCAGCTCCAGCGCGCCCACATCCAGAACGTCGCCCTCGGCCAGGAAGTGAAGGACCGCTTCTTCGCGGACGCCGTCACCGCCTGAATCCCGCTGCCGCGAGAAACACGAGAGGGGCGCCCAGCCGGGCGCCCCTCGTTCGTTTGCTGCCTCCGGCGCCTCTACTGGCCGGGTTTCCACACCATCAGGAACGCGATGCCGATGGTCGAGAGGGCGAGGAAGCCGCCGGTAATCTGTACGCGCCGGCTCGCCGTCATGTAAGCCGCCGGGAACGGACCGTCGTCCGCGGCTCCGTCCAGTGTGGCGATGGCCTTGAGCACGTTCGACCGCTGCACCACGGCCGCCACGAAGAACGCCACCAGGTACCACGCGAGTGCGATCCCCAGCCACATCGGGAAGTCGTCCTTGTAGCCGGTCGCGTCATCGAAGATCAGGCCGACGCCGAACAGGAGGATGAGGACCGCACCGGGGATCACCAGCACCTTCTCCAGGTAGTGCCCGAACTCCAGCGCCATCCGCGTCGCACCCACACCGTGACGTTCGCCCCATCCCTGCAGGAACGGGCTCGCGAACGTTGCACCCAACGCCACGATGACCACGGCCACATGCAGGAAGAGCTGAATCTTGTAGCTGTCCAATCGTGCCTCCAGCCGGCGAATTCGCCCCGAATCCTAGGCGGCTTTTAGTCATGGGCAACTCCGGCGCGGCACGGCCCCAGAGGTCGCTTACCGGTACACTCCCCGCGTGGCACCACCGATCGCGGTCCTCGGCGGCACCTTCGATCCGCCCCACGTGGGGCATCTCGTCCTCGGCGAATGCGTCGCCGAGCAGTTTGGCTGCGAGCGCGTCCTCTTCGTCCCTGCGGGCGACCCCTACCGCAAGACCGGCACCGACACACCGGAGAACCGGCGCGCCTCCATCCGGCGGCGCACCGTGACGCCGGGCGCGCTCCGGCTGGAGATGGTCGCTCTGGCCATCGCCGGGAACGCCCGCTTCGAAGCCGACGGCCGCGAAGTGCGCCGCTCCGGCCCCTCCTACACCGTGGACACGCTCCGCGAGTTGCGCGCTGAAGGCCACGACGAGATCATCCTCATCCTTGGCAGCGACGCCGTCGCCGACCTGCCGAACTGGCGCGACCCCACGGGGATCGCCCGGCTCTCGCGCATCGTCGTCGCCGAGAAACAGCAGGGCGCCGATACGGGCGGCTTCGACCGCGTGGACATGCCCTTCCTCGCGGTCAGCTCGACGCTCATCCGCGACCGTGTCGCCCGGGGCCAGTCGATTCGCTACCTGGTGCCGGGCGCCGTCGAGCGGTTCGTCCGCGAAAAGGCGCTCTACCGGTCGCTGCTCCGTGGCGATAACGCCCCGGCTAGGGTGTAATTTCCAGCGAGGGGTGAACGAACAGATGACGTACACGCTTGTCCTGCTGCGCCACGGCGAAAGCACCTGGAACCAGGAGAACCGCTTCACCGGCTGGCACGATGTGCCGCTCAACGAAAAAGGCCTCGGCGAAGCCCGCGAGGCCGGCCGCCTGATGAACGAAGCGGGACTCCGTTTCGACGTCGTCCACACCTCCCTCCTTCGCCGGGCCATCCAGACCTCCCAGATCGCGCTCGACGCCATGGATCAGCACTGGATCCCGGTGAAGCGCTCATGGCGGCTGAACGAGCGCCACTACGGCGGCCTCCAGGGGCTGAACAAGAAGGAGACGGCCGACCGCTACGGCCCGGACCAGGTGTTCGCCTGGCGGCGCAGCTTCGATGTACCGCCGCCAGCCCTCGAACTCGAAGACGAGCGCCACCCCCGCCACGACCCGCGCTACGCGTCGCTCGCGCCCGACGTCCTCCCCGCGACGGAATGCCTCCAGGATGTCATCGCCCGCTTCCTGCCGTACTGGTATGACGCCATCGTCCCGGACCTGCGCGCCGGGCAGACGGTGCTCGTCGGCGCGCACGGCAACAGCCTCCGCGCCATGGTGAAGCACCTGGACGGCATCAGCGACGACGACATCGCGGAGTTGAACATCCCCACCGGCATTCCGCTCGTTTACACGCTCGATGAGAACCTCCGCCGCGTGCGCTCCGAATACCTCGGCGATCCGGAAGCCGCCAAAGCCGCCGCCGAGGCCGTCGCCCGCCAGGCCGGCTGAGCAGCGTCGTCCGCAAATCGCTGCAACAGAAAGCGCCCGGCGGATCTGCCGGGCGCTCTTCGCGTTCATTGCCGCGGGCTACTTGCAGTTCCACACCCATTCGGGGCCGGGATTCCGGACTTCCCCGTTTGCGAACGTGACGTTCATCACCGCCGTGCAGGTCTCGCTCCCGTCGAAGTACGTCACCCTCACCTGGTCCTTGTAGACCTGCAGTTCGCCGTCCTTTTCGATGACGTTCGAGTGCCACCGCGTCTTGTCGCTCCAGAGCAGGGTGCCGTCGTCAGCGAAGTACTCGATAAGCATCGAGCCCGTTTCCTTCGCGTGCGTGCCGCGGGCGTTCGTGTTGTTCTGCTCCACCGAATGAATCGTGTAGCAGATGGTGTTTCCGGTGTCGCCGTCGTCGAAGCACTCCCGGTACTTCTCGGCTTCGGCCGGCGCGGCGGCAGCCATGGACACGGCCGCCACTGCGAGGATTGCGGCGCTTCCGGCGACGCAGAGGGCGCGGGTAACTCTCTTGTTGAACACTGACGTGGGTCTCCTCTTGTTGTGCGGTTCGCGGCGTGACCGCGACCGATCACAACCGTTGCACGCACAACTACTGTCCGGTGTGACCGGCTCCACAGAACCCGTCCCGGATCAGCCTTTCGTCGGAGGCGCCGCCCGCCCGGGCCGCTCTCCGGGCGCACTCATCGGGGACAGCTACTGCTGCTTGTCCCGCGCATCGGCCAGCTGCCCGAATACCTTGTTCGTCTGGAAGACCGGGTAAACGCGCTCGAACAGGCCCGGCGCCAGTTCGGAAAGACCCGCGACAACCCGGCCCGGCCCGCGGTAGACGATCATCTCCGGCCGGTCCCGCTTGATCGCCTTGACCACGTCCTTCGCCACTTTCTCGGGCGAGACGACCCCGGTCAGGAAGTTCGCCTTCACCCCGGCGCGGTCCTGCATCTCCTGGTACATCCCGGCATCCGAGACGAATGTCGGGCAGATCACGCTGGCGCTCAGGCCGCGCTTCCGGAACTCCGAGCGATACGACTCGGTGAACCCGATCATCCCGGCCTTCGAGGCCGCGTAGGGGATGCTGAACGGCACCGGCACCTTCCCCGCCAGCGAGGCGACGTTCACCACGTGGCCGGACTTCTTTTCGAGCATGATCGGCGTCACCAGCCGTGCCAGCAGCATCGCGGAAGTGAGGTTGACGTCGATCACGCTGGCGATCTCCTCCTCCGGCTGGTCCTCGAAGTGCGCGGTCAATTCGATGCCCGCGTTGTTCACGAGAACGTCGATGCGGCCGTACTCCGCCTTCGCGGTCTCCACCAGCCGCCTCCGGTCGTCCGCGGAAAACACATCCGCCTGGACGGCGATCGCCTTGCCGCCGGCGCCCCGAATGTCCGCGGCGACTGTCTCGAGTTCCGGCAGCGAGCGCGCCGCCAGCACGAGACGCATACCCTCGGCCGAAAGCGCGCGGGCCATATACGGCCCAAGACCTCGCGACGCCCCCGTAATGATCGCGACCCTGTTCCCCAGTTTGCGCATGCGTATGCCCCCTATACGGACGAATCCGCGGAGTCTACGCCACCCGGCAGAGTAGCGGGCCTGGCGTACGAACGGCCGGAGGAATCCGCACCAATGTCACTTACCCGTGACGAACCAGCTGCTACCCTTATGACGTGGGAATGCGACTCTCATCGGCCCGCACGCGGCGGCGCGCCTCCTGGGTGCTGCTGGCCGCGCTGTTGCCGATGCTCACCTTTATGGGCCACTGGCCCGCTTCGCTGCCTATCCCGGGCACTGATCTGTACGTTTCGGTGCCCTTCGCCGGGGCCGAACAGCACCATTCCCACGAAGCCGAAGCCGAAGCCGATGAGGCTTCGCACGAACAGCACTGCCACGCCGGCGCCGCCGGTTGCAGCGACATTCCCGCCGCTGCCGGCGTGAGCTTCGGTCTCATGAATCAGCCGGTCGCCTTCGTCATTGGCGGCCTCCTGTTGCTGATGGGCGTCCGCTGGTGGCAACCGCGCGCCAGCACCACCATCTCGCCCGTCCTCCAGCCTCCGCGCCAGGGTCTTTCGCCTCTCGCGATCAGTTGACCCTCTCGTGACGGGACGCCGTCCCGTCCGCCTGCGAAAGGACCCCTTTCCAACCGTGTTGCCGCGAAAGCTCATCCCGCTTGTCCTGCTCGCCGTCTTCGGGGCGGTCCTCGCATCCGCCTGCGGAAGCGAAACCTCCGAATCGGCGAAGAACGCCGACATCATCAACGCCGTGAGCATCCTCGAGAACTCCGGGCTCCACGAGATGGACGAAGCCGTCGAAAAAGACGGAACCATCTCCGCCGATGCCAGGACAACCGCCGAGAAGCTCCAGACCGTGGTGCTTCTCACCGAGTGGCCCAAGGACCTCCAATCCCCGGCCAAGGCGCTTGCCGCGTTGTTCGGCGATATGGCCAGCGTGGTTGAGGGCGACGACAAGGCGAAGGCAGGCGCCGCCATCAACAAGGCCCACGACGGCTACCACGATTTCACCTTCGAGGTGTGGAAACACCTCTACGACGAAGCCGGGATCAAGGGTGACAGCACCCACGGCCACTAGGCCCGCCGGTATAAGGAGCTACGCTTCGTGAACACGAAATCCTGGATGTCCGGCCCACGCCTTCTCTTCGGCCTCGCCGCAATCATCGTCCTCATCGTTGCCGGGGTTTCCGGCTACCTGGTCACCCGCAGCGATGACGAGGAACCCGCCGACTACGTCGGCGCGGTCATCAACGAACCCGTCCCAATGCCCGACGCCGTCCTCACGGACGACGACGGCAAGCCCTTCGACCTCCGCAAGGAGACCGATGGCTTCGTCACTCTCCTCTACGTGGGCTACACCCACTGCCCGGACATCTGCCCCACCCACCTCTATGAGATGAGTGAGGCGATCAAGCGACTGCCGGAGAAGACCGCCGAACAGGTGAAGGTCGTCTTCGTCACCGCCGACCCCGAACGCGATACGCCCGAAGTGATGAAGGCGTATGTCGATACCTTCGACCCGAACTTCATCGGTCTCACCGGTACCCGCGAAGAGACCGACGCCTTCCAGGAAACGCTCGGAATCCCCGTAGCAACCCGGACTGACCTCGGCGGCGGCAATTACGCAGTCAACCATGCCGCGTATGTCATCGCCTTCACCAAGGACCAGGTCGCCTACACCGTCTATCCCTCCGGGATGGGCATGAAGGAATGGCTCAACGACCTGCCGCTTCTCGTTTCGAAAGGATACGTACCTTGAAAAAGTTCCGCCGGTTCTCCCGGCTGACCTCCCTGGCCGTCGTGCTCGGCCTCGTCGCCGCCTCCCTCACGGCGTTCGCCGCTTGCGGGGGCGACGATGATGACGACGACGACGCCAACAACGGCGACACCACCGAACCGGCGGCCATGGCCACCGTCGGAGACCTCAAGATCTACGACGGTTGGGCCCGGACGACGACCAACGCCGTCTCGGCCGCCTACTTCACCGTCAAGAACGGCGGCCTCGAGGATACCCTCGTGAAGGCCACCACCAGCATCACCAACACCGTGCAGCTGCACGAAGTCATCACCGAAGGCGCATCGTCCAGGATGCAGGAGAAGCCCGGCGGCTTCCCCGTCCCGGCGAACGGCGAACTCGTCCTCAAGCCCGGTGGCTACCACGTCATGCTCATGGACCTGAAGGCCGAACTGAAGGAAGGCGCGACCATCGACCTCGAGCTCGAATTCGCCAAAGCCGGAAAGGTGAAACTCACCCTCCCGGTGAAGCCCGGAGCCGGAATGTCCGGCGGCGAGATGTCCGGCTCCATGACGCCCGGCTCGGGCATGCACGGCTCCATGACGCCCCCGGCCGGCATGACGCCTGGCATGGGCATGGCCTCGCCGACAGCGAAGGCCAACTAACCGGGGGTGAAACCATGGCTGTCTCAACTCGAGCCACCTCTGCCGGGACTGTCGGGCCGGGGAGCTCGCCGCGGCCCACGCGGGGTGGCTCAACCTCCAGCCCGACGTGGACGTGTGGCCGGGGCGGATCGGGAGCTGCGCGCCGGGGATCTCGCCGCCCTGGCGGCTCGTGCTGTCCGTCGCCGTCCTCGCGCTCGCGGTGGCAGTGACGGCGTTCTTGGCCTACCTCGCGTGGGAGAACAGCCAGGGCAAGACCGGCGTCTGCACCGTCGTCCACGGCTGTTCGACTGTCCAGGAGAGCAAGTACGGCAAGATTCTCGGTATCCCCATCTCGATGCCGGGCCTCGGCCTCTATCTCGTCCTCGTGGCGGCAGCCGCCGTTGTCATTTCCAACTACCGGGGGTGGCGGCCCTACGCCACCCTCGTCGGTTTCTACGGCGCGTTCTTCGGGTTCGCCTTCTCGGTCTACCTCACCTACCTGGAGGCGTTCGTTATCGACGCCTGGTGCATCTACTGCATCGTCTCGGCGCTGTTGCTCACGGCGCTGGTCATCGGGTGGGGTGCGAACCTGGCGCTCGAAGTCCGCGAACGAAAACGCTAGCCAGGCGGCTTCTGCCCGTCGTCACTCCGTGGCGGCGGGCAGGCCCGCCGGCAGCGTCACCATCGCCCCGGCGCCCATCCCCTGCCGTTCGAACCACCCCTGGTTCACCTCCAGGACGTACCGGTACGGCTTCGCCGGTGTCAGCACCGTCTCGTCCAGGGGCTTCGCCTGCCGCACTTCCAGCACTGTGCCGTCCGCGGCGATGTAGGCGATATCGAGCGGGATCTGCGTATTCCGCATCCAGAACCCGATCTGCACGTCCCGCGGGAAGAGAAACAGCATCCCCGCGTCTTCGTCCATCTCCGTGCGGAACATCAGCCCCTGTTGCCGCTCCTGCGTCGTCGCGGCGATCTCCACCCGGACGGTCGCCTGCTTCCCGGCTTGCGAGACCGTGACCGAACTTCCGGGCGCCGCCGGCGTCGCCGTGGCGCCGGTCTCCCCGTCATCGCCCCGGCAGCCGCTCGCCAGCAGCAGCACGGCCAGCACCAGCGGCACTGCCAGCGCCTTCACGCGACCACCACGAGCACGATTCCAGCGACGCACAGCACCGTCCCCAGGCCCACCTTCGGCGTGAACTTCTCGCCGAGGAACATGATCGAGAGCGGGAGCGCCATCAGCGGCGACGTCGCCGAGAGCACGGCCGCCTGCGCCGCGCCCGCCTCCAGGACTCCGTACACGTAGAGCAGGCTCCCCAACCCCGTGCCCACCACTCCCGCGGCTACGATCGCAGCCAGGTGGTTTCGGTTGCGAAAGGGCGCTGCCAGGTCCCGCCGCTGCGTCGCCATCGCGAACCCGAGCAGGGCAGTCGCCCCGGCCGGCGTGCGGATGGCCCCCGCCGCGATCGGTTCGAGGTCGCCTTTCGCGTTCGCCAGCCAGAGCGT